>JAAVIG010000114.1 GCA_014796735.1 Oscillospiraceae bacterium | reverse complement strand
TCGTATATACATTCGCTCATATTATCTTTGGACGCAGTCCATTTTATACGTACAGATGTTGAAGTGGAGTTCAAAAGGCTTAATTTAGAGGGAGCGGTTGGGGCCTCCTTATCGGTATAGTTTTCCACAAGCGTATTCCACATAGGAGTTCTGCTGAATATATATCCCGCATCCAACGGCTTTGTAATTTCCAGCGTGTTAAAACGGAATTCGCTGTTTTCAACGGAAATTCTCTGAACATCCTTTCCGCTTAAAACAACTTTGCCTGCGGAGCTTATATTGGTTGCCGATCCATAATTCTTTTGTGTAAAATCACCCTTTACCTCAAGTACGCCACTGTACAAATATGTATTTTTAGAAGAATAAATATACGTTCCGCCGGTTACCAAAGCATAGTCGTTTTCATCGCTCATGTAAAGATATCCGTTGCTCGCACCAAAGCTTGTACTGCATATATTCAAGTCATTTCCTACATAAAGTTTTCCGCCGTTGACATAAAGCAGCGAATTCAGCCACAGGTCTTCTTCAACATCAAGGGTATGCCCGCTCATGTTGATGTCGGCATATGCGTATATCGTTCCCTTAACGCTCATATCACCCGAAAGTATCAGTTGTGAATAAAGATACAGTGAACCGTCCAAATAAAAATTCGGAAGAAGTATCGGTGTTTTTTCAAAATAAATATCGGCACTCCACGCATTATCGATAAAATCAGTTGTTTCGGTTGCACGCAGGTTTTTACCGTTAATTATTTTTGATGACGTATCGTATAATTTGCCCGTCACATAGATTGTACTTTCGAATTCAACCCCTTGAACCGATGTGTTGCAAATCTTTAAATTGGTTATGCGGGAATATAGAGTGCGGCTGCTGTTTAATCTGATCCCCTGTCGGGAGGTGCCATTCAGCACAACCGTATGTATCCCGGAGGTATGGAAATTGTTTGAATTTCCACTTTGTATAAGGTCTCCTCCTATTTCGAGCGTTCCTGCCGTAAGATAATCATCATGCGAATATTTTGACCGCATGATAAAGCTGCCTGCAACTTTAACCCTGTCGGCTTCATTCGTCATAACCAATATTCCGCTGCTTTCGGAATATATCTCGCCTATTTCGCGCTGAATCCTATAATCTCCTGTGACATACAGTTCTCCGCCATTTACGGATACCGTTCCGCCCGACTGAATGAAATTTCCGTTAACGGTAAGCTTATGTCCGTTTAGATCCAAAATACCGCTTACCAAATCAATATTTCCGTCAATCGTTTCATCTTCGGTCAATGTCCGGCCGCTGACCGCATTATTTCCAAAAGTGATCTTACAGCCGTTGTCCAGAAGCTCCGAATACGGAACAAATGTTTCAAAGCATATTCCCTCGTCCGAATAGTTTCTGACGTCAATTATGTCAAAATTTGTTCCCGATGCAGTAACATTGATGGTCTGAAGACGATCTCCGCTAAATATTGTTGTATGCCCGCCTCCTGCAGTAAATCCGTATGTTTCATCGGAAAAGATCATATCTCCCCGAATTTCAAGCGTTCCGCTGTTAAATGAGCTTGAATATTTGCTTGATGAGTTGAGATCACCGCCAATAAACATTTTGCTGTCCGAATACAGCCGAATATATCCTCCATAATAACTGTTTTTATTTTTTTCAAGATTTATATCTCCGGATACAATAATTGATCCTCCATAAGGCAAATAGAGAATATTATATACATATAAATTTCCATCTACGATAAAAATGTAATCTCCGGAGTCAACATCTTTTATACCCAAAACATCTTCTCCGTAAACATCTCCGTAATTAATACAAAAGTTACAGTGTATATATACATTACCGTTAATATACAATGGCTTTTTCAGATATGTAGTTGTAAAGAAGCTTATGTCACCGCTCCATGTGTTGTTTTCAAAAACAGTAGAGTCTGTTGCACCAATATTACGGCTGTTATGAATATTTGATGTTGAATTATACAATGTCCCAGCAACACAGATAATCCCGTCAAAATTTACACCTTCATCGGAGGTGTTTGTAATTTTTAAATTGTTTATTCTTGAATAGCCGGAATTATAGCTATAATAATTATCATAATATGTATTGACGCAGTCAATGCGGACTCTCTGCGCCTTTGATCCGTTTAAAACCACAGTGTGACTCCCGGTGCAATAGAAATTGTTATAAACACCGTTCTCGGGTACAAGAAGATCTCCGCCGATCATCAAAGTACCCGCCGTTAAACTGTTGCTGTGATTCTTAGCCGACTGCATAACGAAGTTTCCCGACACCTGTACAGTATCTGACTCGTTTGTCATTTTTAACTCGCCGTTGCTGTCGGTATATTCATTTTCGGATATGTTTTGAATATAATAATCGCCGTTAACGATCAATTCTCCGCCGTTTATCAGAACCACTCCACCCGACTGCATCAAGTTTCCGTTTACTGTAAGCCTATGTCCGTTCAGATCCAATGTTCCTCTTGAAATTTTCAAATTCCCGTCAACAGTTTCGTCCCCTGACAAAGACCATCCGGGTGAATCCTCATACGCAAATTTTAAATTGCATCCATTCTTTTGCAGATCGGCGGCATTGAATAACGAAGCAAAAAACACTCCGTTTTCCGAATGATTGTTTACATCTATAATACCAAATGAAAAGTCTGCTGATTCTGTCTTTATTGTCTGAAGCTCGTTTCCGCTTAAAAGAAGCCTAAAAGCTGTTGTAGAACGGCTGTCATTTACAAAACGGCCGCTTTGTATAAAATCACCTTTTAACTCTAATGTTCCGTCGGAAAGTGAATAATTATAATTATAACTGCTATAGTGATATACGCTTCCTTTAACAAGCACATAATCATTGGCTTCATCCATTGTTATACCGCCATATGTACTTGAAGAATCTCCAAAATACAAATCACCTCCCACAAACACACTCCCGCCGTTAATACGAAATTTACTGCTTAATGCATAAATGTTTCCGTCAACCGACAGCGTATAACAATCGGACGATTCCTTTGAAAAATCGTCTTTTGAAACAGCGTATTTTGAATCATCGGGGAGTGAAATTTCGGCGAGAATATATACATCACCTTTGATTTTCAAATTGTCGGGAAGCTGTCTGCTTTGTGAAAAAGATATGCTTTGATTCCATGTGTTATTTTCAAACACCGTTTCTGACATAGCATATATATTTTCACTTTTATTAACAACAGATTCCGTATTATAAAGTATTCCCGAAATATATGCCGCATTGTTAAACGTTACTCCGCCCGCAGACGAATTATCTATTTTAAGATTTGTAATAACAGAGGCGCTTCCCTTATAGAAATCTACTGTTTGAGGTTCGGAACCGTTAAGTATAACAGTGTAATTGTCAGATGTGAAAAAGTTGTCTGCCGCTCCCGAACTTTGAGAAAAATTGCCGCCAACCTCCAAAACTCCGTTTGTCAGGCAGCCTTTATGAGAAATATTTGACTGCATCACGAAATTACCCGCTACCTTTACGGTATCGGATTCTTTTATCATTAGCAGTTTACCTTCACCGGCATAACTTAAATTTTCGTTATTTTTTCTAATAAGGTAGTCACCTTGAATGTCCAAGGTTCCCTCGTTAATATTCAATGTTCCTCCGGGTTGAATCAAATTTCCGGATATGGTTAACGTATGCCCGTTTAAATCCAATGTGCCGCTTTCAACAAGCAAATCACCTTCTACAGTTTCATCGCCGTAAAGTACACGATTATTCCTATCTATATCATAATAACGTATATTGCAGTCATTAGTCACTAATTTTACGGAAATAACCTGGGATAAAAATTCCACTCCCGCTTCCGAAGAATTTTTAATCTCCAAAATATTAAATCTTGACAAGTTTGAATTAAATTTAACCTTTTGAAGACCGTCCCCGCTTAAAATTACCTGATGTCTGCCATATGCGTAAAAGTTATTTTCACTTGAGTTGTATTTTTGCGTAAAGTCACCCTTTATTTCAATTGTTCCGGCAGTCAACATGCTTGAATAATTATAGTAATTATTGGAAAAAACCAGCATATTACCGTTTACACAAATATAATCCTCATCATACCTCATGGTAAGATAACCGTTGGAATAACTTTGGTTAAGATCACTAATGTTTAAATCTCCGCCTACATTAAGCGTTCCTTTATTCAGATTCAGCTGTGCGCTGACCCATACATCGCCGCCAACATCTAAAGTATAACCGCAAAGATCGACATTATTGTTTATGTAAAGCGATTGCTTAACAATAACATTGCCGCTCAGAGTTACTCCGCTTGCGTTGATGCGCAAATTTCCTCCTATTATAATTTCAGGAAGAGTCATGCTATTGCCTATTGTAAGATCGTAATCCCATACATTTTCAACAAACCTTGTTGTGGCGGAAATACAGATATTTAAGCTATTAGTGACAGGCGATGATGTGTTATGCAAATCCCCGGCTACATAAACATTTTGCTTGAATTCAACGCCTTCTTCAGAGGTATTTTCGATTTTGAGATTGTTAATTTTTGAATTACTTACACTGCTGCTATAAAAATCAACTGTTTGCTTGGTATGCCCATTAAGTAAAACAGTATGATCGCCGCTTGTGCAAAAATTAGTACTGTAATTCTTCTGAATCAAATCACCGCCGATTTCCATAATTCCCGCGGACAATCTTCCGGCATGTGACTGCTGGGACTGCATAACAAAATCACCGTTTATCTTAACAATATCGGCGTTATTTGTCATATTTAATATACCGTTATTTGCATTGCCCAAGGGCTGCAGCTTGTAATCACCCTGTATATCAAGTTCGCCTCCGTTAACAAAAACCGTTCCTCCCGATTGCAGCAAATCGCCTGCAATTGTCAGTTTATGTCCGTTAAGATTAAGCGTTCCCGCCGCGAGCAATAAAGTTCCGTTATATGTTTCATCCTCGTTAAGGGTCCATCCGATAGTATTTTCTTCGGAAGCAATCAGAACCTTACAGCCATTGTCTCTTAAACTGTTAATAGGGATTTGGTTTGCAAAAACAACTCCTCCTTCGGAAAAGTTTTTGACCTCCACAATATTTAATTTTGCATACGAGGGAAGTTCTATGGTTTGTGTATTACGTCCGCTCAAAATTATCCCGTGATTATTGGTTGCGTAAAGCGAGCCGTAATATCCGTTCTGATTTGAGCGAATGTCTCCGCGCAGCTCAATTGTTCCGGCTGATAATGTGCCGGAATTTCTCGAAAAAATCTCAAAATTTCCGCCAACATAAACACTGCCTTTGGAATCTGTCATTTCCAAACCGCCTACATAGCTGTTCTCACTTGCTTCGTTTTGCAGCTTTAAATCGCCGTTAATATAAAGATTTCCGGAGCCAACACTGATTTTTGCGGAGGAATTGTTTATATCTGTGTCTTTATCAACAATAACGGAATAGCCGTTTAAATTTAACACACCTCCGTTTATGTGAAGACTGTCAATCGTAAGATTGTGTGTTAATGTCAGATTTGAATCTACGGTAAGGCTTGTGTGAAAAACCGTTTCCTCACTTGACATCAGCAGCACGCCCGCTGCATCATATGCGTTTACTGACAAATATACCTCGCTGCCCGGCTGTAAATCGGTAATATCATATTGATTTGCAGCAATATTTTCAGCTATAATAGAATCATTGCATATTACAGTATAGGTTTCAGCACTCGGTATCGTATTCCAACAAACGGTTATGCTTGTATCGGTGACATATATTCGATCCAATAAAATTTGCGTATCTTCATAACTGGTGCCGCTTATTTCCATATCAGATGTTTCAACAGCATATACAGCATTGCCAAAAGAACTTACCGACAAGGAAGATAACATAATTGCTGCAGCTAAAATTGAACTTAACAATTTGGGATGATTCATTTCTACCTCCACTTAAAACACAGCTTTTAATATTCCCCTTTTAGAATATTATACTTTATTATTATGTCAAATTATATCTTTTTTTCAATATAAAACGAACGACAAGTGGCAAATAATAGATAAACGGTAAATTAGAAAGTAAAAAAAACAAAATTTATAAGGATATTTTTGATTTACATAATTTTTACATTTAATTGATATTTTTAAATAATTTTATGTTTTATAAACATAAATATTAGCTTTTATAATTACACAAAAATCCATGGTGGTGTAATCCTCGCCTCTGATTTAAAAATTATCAAAATGCGTAGATTGATTTGTCGGCAGTCATCCGAAACCGCTAAAAACTTAATAGATAAAATCTGATAGGAATGATATAGTCCGCAAGCTGCCTCAAAGTGTGAATCAACTCTCTTGCCTGCGTTTCGGTATACGGAGCATAACTGAAAGCATTTTCCCCTTTCAGCATGGCAAACATGGTGAGGTACTTATTTTTCTTGTGGAGAATGGCGTTCTGTTTCACGAGGTTTTTGTCCACATGAGCCGCTCCCAGAATATTTCCGAGCGAGGTTTCCGATTCCAAATCCGAGGAAGGGCAAACATAGGGAAGAGGCGGCGCAGACATATCAGCAAGTACAAGTATCACATTTTTCTTTTTTATTTTAAAGTTTTCGCCAATGGCGAACCGAGAAGTAAAAAGCGCTTGTGAAAACAGGCGCTTTTTTTATTAAAAACGGAAAGGTGGTATCTTTATGCAAATGTCAACCGAATACAGGGACTTTGAGCAATTTTTGAGCTTTCTTGCTCCCGATACGTTATTTCTCCCCAAAAGCATAACTTCCCGTCGGGACATTTCAGACGAAGCCAAATTCATGTGTTCCATTATCATAACCAAATACCGATTTGAAGCCGTCGGGTTTGTTAAAAACAAACTCGAAAACTGCACCGATGATGAAATAAGAATGGAGCTTGGCAATGTCAATGTATCAAAAATTAAGGCAGAGCTGAAAAAAGTCGCGGCTGGTTTAAAAACAACCGTAAGCGCGGCGGAGTACGGGAAAGAGGTGATGTAATGAGAAACGAGGAAATAAGGGATTGGAACAGCTTCTTTCAAATTCTCAATCCCGATAACACAATGTCCTTCAATCGCTACATTGCCCATGCGATCGGGATAACCGAAACCATAATCTACTTTTCCCTCATAAGCAAAATGATGAACCACATGAAAAACAACAGGCTTGACAATGACGGCTTTTTCTATGCAACGGTCGGCGATATTCAGGAAAGCACAACCGTTAAAAAAGAAAAGCAAATTGTCGCAATAAAAAAACTTGTTGAAGTTGGGCTGATTGAAACAAAGATAGCGGGAATACCCGCAAGAAAATACTTCCGCATTGTAAAAAATCTTGATCTTCTTCTGCAATTGATCGCTAAAGGGGAATCCGTTGCGCAGGACATTAAGACCGAATATCGTAACCGTATGCGGAAGCCGCACAATCAGTTTGTGGTTTTTAAGGCTTTGTTTCTTAGCCTCTTTTAAAAAGGTACTGCGGTGCTGATCATTTCTGAATTTCATGATCTTCTCCTTTCCTTTTCTCTGCTTAAGGTTGAAAATAACGTTTTCAATCTCAAAAAGCAGTATTTCGTCCTCAAGCTTGTCCAAATCGACTTTCACACCCTTGGGCGGAAAATTTGGTACCTCCTGCATGAAGGATTCAAGCTTTCGGAGTTTGGGGTTGCTAATAAAAAACATTGGTTTTGCTCCTTTTCTTAAATTTAAAAAGCCAACCGTTTTTTGGGCGATTGGCTTCTCATTTATATATCAACAGAATTGCTTCTGTGATTTTCAAATTGTAAGGGAAATAAAAAAACGCCTGTGAGTGATCTCTCGCAGGGGAGAAATCATTCACAGGCGTTCTATGCAATATGTACAAAAACTGACAAAAAATTTTGTCGCTAAAAGGGTTCAAATCACGTTTCTATTTTTTTTTCAAACTGCAGAGAAATAAAAAAAGCCTGTGACCAATTTCTCACTCAAGAGAAATCACTCACAGGCATTTGTGCGACATATACAACAACGGATTGGAAAATTTTGTAAATATTTTTTCGGGGGAGTTCGAATCCATTTTTGTGTCGAAAATATCTACGGAAGGGCAATCCTGTTTTTCGCAAGATTTATGCCCACAAATGGCTTTGCGCAGCCGTTTGTGGGCATAATATCTTTTTTGTCAGTCAATCATGGTACGGGTAACAGGAATCGAACCTGCATGGATCACTCCGCCAGAACCTAAATCTGGTGCGTCTGCCAGTTCCGCCATACCCGCATATTAAGTTTTGTGAACGTTCAACAAACTATCTCAACAATTTTAATATCACACTCATCAACATACCCTATATCCTCTTTCATATCCCACAGATATATTTTATCCATCTCATCATTTTCTTCATGAATAAATGGATATAATTCATTTTGACAGCCTACAAAGACAGCTTGATGTTTAACATATCCATTAGGATCTTCAACTTTGATCAGTCCCTTAAAAACAATTTTTTCAGCTTTTTGATGAGTTTCTTCATATAATTCTCTGATTGCCGCTTGTCTCGCTGTTTCTCCTGCTTCTATACCACCTGACGGAAATTCCCACTGATTTCTCCAACTATTAAACCAAATAACAAATTTTTTGTCAATTATCAGAATTGCATAAGCACCTGTTACATTATTATACTTGTAAATATCACTTTCGTCAATATCAATATATTCAAGTAATTTCCAACCGCTTTTGTTTTTTGCTAACATAACACACTCCAATATAGATTTCAATAAGCTGATTATAATTCACTGTAGTAACACTGCCTAAATCTGGTGCGTCTGCCAGTTCCGCCATACCCGCATATTAAGTTTTCCGTCTATTATACCTGCCCAACAAATTTGAATGTGTCGGGCAAATAATCAGCAAACTATCTCGACTATTTTAATATCGCACTCATCTACATATCCTATGTCCTCTTTCATATCCCACAGATATATTTTTTCCATCTCATCATTTTCTTCATGAATAAACGGAGATAATTCATTTTGACAGCCCACAAAGACAGCTTGATATTTAATAACTCCTTTTGGATCTTCAACTTTGATCAACCCTTTAAAATTGAGTTCTGTAATTTTTTGATGCGTCTCTTCATACAATTCTCTGATTGCCGCTTGTCTTGCTGTTTCCCCTTCTTCTATACCACCGAACGGAAGCTCCCACTGATTTCTCCAACTATTAAACCCAACAACAAATTTATCTCTGATCATCAAAATAGCATAAGCACCTGTTACATTGTTATATTTACAAATATCACTTTCAGCAATATCTAAATACTCAAGTAATGTCCAACCGCTTTTATTTTTGGCTAACATAATACACTCCCAAAAAACAAATTATCAAATGCCAATATTACAAGCAGACATATTTAGTTTTCAACCTGTAAAATCTTATTCCTCTTGACAAATCTGAAAATCTTTTTGAATATCAGGAAACGCGTTAAACCACGCTCTTTCCTCAAAAGTTCGCTTCTTTGGTACAGTCGGTTCTGTTTCTGCAATACCAACAGGCAAAAAACACACCAACTCATAGTTATCGGGAACGTTAAGGATCTGCGCCATTTGATAACCGATTTTATCTTCATCGGTAATGTGCCCCTCGTACCAGCAGCTCTGATATCCGAGTTCAACTATTGCCAACAGCATATTTTCAATTGCGGCCGAATAGTCCTGAACCGCAAAGCATTTATCTCTGTATGCGTTTATTCTTTGCGTTAAAACACATATCATAGCAGGAGCGGTTTCTCCGGCCGGAGGATTTATCACCTTATGCAGTTTTTTCAGTACTTCCTTATCATCTACAGCTATTAGGCTTGTTGTCTGCTTATTACAGCCTGACGGAGCGTTGAGCCCTGCTTTCATTATTGTTATTAAATCTTCTCTGGGAACAGTAACCGACTTATATTTGCCTCTGTAACTATGCCTTCTGCTGATTGTATCTATAATATTCACAATTATATTACCTCACAATCCGCACATTTTAATTTCTAATGATAAGAACAGCCGCGGATCATCTTTACAGCTCTTTTTTCACCATAACAATCTCGTCGGTTTGATAATCGATCACAAATCCGTTTTTTAAAAACAAATTCACCGAAGGATTATCGGCGGCAATATCGTCGTAAATAACATCAACTCCGTTGTTCCTTGCGCGGTCGCACAAAAGCTTAAGCCCTTCCGTTCCGAAACCGTTTCCGCGAAGCCCCGCAAGCACGATTATATCACATATGAATATTTTTCTTTCTTCGTCGTAATGATAGGCGGTCTCTCCAACAAAATCATTTGTTTCGGTATCTTGTAAATAACTGTAAAAGTACTTATTTTCCTTATCGCAGACCCAGCGCTCGTACCATGAATTCCATTTTTCTCTCGGAAAAGAAATCGTTCCGCCCCATTTCTCGTTATATGACATAGTATCGGGGTCGCTCAAAAGGTGTTGCCTAAAATGTAAATCGCTTAATTCGGGTCTATATAATTTCAGCATTGTACTTATCAGATACCTTTCGCGTATAATTTTTAAAACCGTAAAACCACCTTTAAAGCCCTGCGCAAAATCTACGCATACTACTTTACCATAAACCCGCCCAAAAGTCAAGTTGCGCAAAAAAATATTTTTCAAAAAATTTTCACAAATCCCCATTGACAAGCGCGAAAAAAGTGATATAATATTTTTAGCACTCTAAGAGATAGAGTGCTAAAAACGAAATATACGGTCAAAGTTAGAGTTTGTAACCGACTGTTTCCAAAGCGAAAAATTAAATAAACGAAAACTTCGGCGAAAATTAAAGATTTACATCAGAAGTAAATCCGTAAAATAAACAAAGGAAAGGAACAAAGAAAATGTCAGCAAAAAAAGCCTTTAAAGCAGAATCAAAAAGACTGCTTGAAATGATGATCAACTCAATTTACACTCACAAGGAAATATTTATCCGCGAGTTAATCTCCAATGCCAGCGACGCAATGGACAAGCTGTACTTTAAATCCCTTAACGAAAATCTGGGACTTGACCGCGGCGATTTTCACATCAGGATCACCCCCGACAAAGAAGCCCGCACTCTCACTATTTCCGACAACGGTATAGGAATGACGCAGGAGGAATTGGAAAACAATTTAGGCGTTATCGCGCAGTCCGGCTCCCTGAAATTCAAGGAGGCTATGAAAGCCGAGGAAAACGCGGAAAATTCCGAGGAGGTCTCCGTTATCGGGCAGTTCGGCGTAGGCTTTTACTCCGCCTTTATGGTTGCGGGAAAGGTTACCGTTAAATCAAAGGCCTACGGCTCCGATACCGCCTACCTTTGGACCAGCGAGGGTGTTGACGGATACACCGTTGAGGAGTGCGAAAAGGAAACCGGCGGCACCGAAATTACCCTTTATTTAAAGGAAAACACCGACGATGAGGATTATGAGGAGTTCCTTGCGGAGTACAAAATAAGAAGCCTTGTAAAAAAATATTCCGACTATATCCGTTACCCCATTAAAATGGAGGTCACTCACCGTCACCCCAAGGAGGACGCCCCCGAGGACGCTCCCGAAAGCGAGAAGTACGAGGAACATACCGAGGACGAGACCTTAAACAGCATGATCCCCATCTGGAAGAAAAATAAGACAGAGCTTAAGGACGAGGACTACAACAGCTTTTATCAGGAAAAATTCTATGATTACACCGAGCCTCTTACACATATCCACAGCAAAACAGAGGGCAGCGCTACCTATTCCGCGCTGATGTTTATTCCCAAAAAAGCGCCCTACGATTATTACTCAAAGGAATATGAAAAAGGCTTGCAGCTTTATTCCAACGGCGTTCTTATAATGGATAAGTGCAGCGATCTGCTGCCCGACCACTTCAGCTTTGTAAAGGGCTTGGTGGACAGTGAAGACTTATCACTTAATATCAGCCGCGAAATGCTTCAGCACGACCGTCAGCTTAAAATTATAGCAAAGTCCCTTGAAAGAACCATTAAAAACGAGCTTAAGAAAATGCTGAGCAACGACAGGGAAAAGTACGAGGAATTCTGGAAGGCTTTCGGCTTGCAGATGAAATTCGGCGTTTACAACGGCTACGGAATGAACAAGGAATTGCTGCAAGATCTGCTGATGTTCACTTCAAGCAAGGATAAGAAGCCCGTTACCCTCGAGGAATACGTTACGGGAATGAAAGAGGGACAGGACTGCATTTACTATGCGTCGGGCGAAAGCGTTGAAAGGATAGACGCGCTGCCTGTTGTTGAAAGCGTAAAGGACAAGGGCTATGAAATACTGTACCTTACCGATAACGTAGACGAATTTTGCCTGCAAATGATGGTTGATTACAACGAAAAGAAATTCAAGTCGGTACAGGGCGGCGACCTTGATCTTGAAACCGAGGAGGAAAAGAAGGAGATCAAGGAAAAGAACGAGGGCAGCAAGGAGCTTTGCGACGCTATCAAGGAAGCCTTGGGCGACAAGGTGGCGGCGGTAAGGCTTACCAACAAGCTTAAATCTCACCCTGTCTGCATTACCAGCGACGGCGCTCTTTCCGTTGAAATGGAGAAGGTGCTTAACTCAATGCCCACCGACCGCAAGGCTAAGGCGGACAAGGTGCTTGAGATCAACCCCAATCACCCCATTTTCGATAAGCTTCAATTCCTGTTTGACAATGACAAGGAAATGCTGAATACCTACGCCGATCTGCTCTATACTCAGGCTATGCTGATAGAGGGAATGACAATTGAAGACCCCGTTGCTTTCAGCGAGGAGCTTTCCAAGGTTATGGCTAAGTAATAATTAAATAATCCAAAAACATCTCCCGACAGCTTTTTAATAAGGTGTCGGGAGGCTTTTTTATAAATGTTGATCCGAAAACAAAAATGTCAGATTACTTTGAAGCGGCAAGCTTGCCTGCCGCCCTTGCGATCGCTTTGGAAGCGAAAAAGGCAAGCACAACGCTTATAACGTCCTTAACAAGATAAGGCGCGGAGACCAATAAAAACGAAGCGATGAACCCGTTTGAGGTAAGGAAAGAATAATGAAGCGTACCGAAAAAGTGCAAAACCAGAAGTCCCACAATTCCAAAGACTATTTTCAGAGCCTTGTTTTTTGCGGACAGACCGCAAAGAAACGCGAAAGGCAGAAATCCGTAAATAAAGCCGCCCGTAAAGGAAGCTATACAGGCTATCCCGCCCTTAAAGCCTGTGAAAACAGGTATGCCCGCCGCGCCTAAAAGTATGTAAACCATTATTGCGGCAGTGCCTTTTTTCGCTCCTAAGGTGTAGCCGCAGAGAGCTACCGCAAAGGTTTGAAGCGTTACCGAAACCTGTGAGGGCATGGGTACGGCGATTTGAGAAAAAACCGCCACTATTGCGGCAAAAAGAGCTGTCATAACCAAATCGGCCGTTTTTATCCTTGCTTTTGCGTTTGCATTTTCTTTCATAATATAAATATCCTTTCCTTTTGAACTGCTGTTTTAGTGAAAATCAAGGCTTTGTCAAAGCTTGACCGAGATCTCTCCCGAATTTAACGTCATAACGCCCTCTGCGGTTTCAACGATAAGCTCTCCGTTCATATCTATGTCAACAGCCGTTGCCTTATACTCCGCTCCGCTTTTTGTAAAGCTCACTTCTTTTCCCAGCACGAGCGAATGAGCCTTGTAATCCGCTATATTTTCCTCTCTCGTTCTGTTAAGGCACTTAAAAAGACATTCCGTCACCTTTGCCGCCAACACCGCTCTGTTTATTTCTGCCCCCAGTGCGCCCGCCTTTCTTTCCAAGCCTTCGGGGAAATCCTCGGTGGTGATATTTATTCCCATACCCACCACAACGCTGTCTATTGACTTCGCTTCATAATCCGCGGTAGCTTCTGACAGTATCCCGCAGATTTTCTTTCCGTCCAGATACACGTCGTTGACCCATTTTATAAGCGGCTTTTTATCGGTAAGGCTTTCAATAGCCATGCAAACGGCGCAGCCCGCGCAGACGGTAACTAAATCCAATCCGTTTTTAAAAAGGGGATTAAAATCCTGTTTTGAACCGGATCGATGTAAATCAATATCGGAGCTGTAAAATTCGGGGCGCAAAATCACCGTCATGTAAATCCCCGTGCCTATAGGCGAATAAAAGCTGTTGCCCCGTCTTCCTCTCCCCGCTGTCTGTTCTTCCGCGATTATTACCGTGCCGCTTTTTGCTCCGTCCGCGGCAAGCTTTTTTGCGTAGGTGTTGGTGCTGTCCACCGTCTTTAAGACAATTATTTCGTTTCCCCGTATTCCCTCGGGAAGATAATAGCGAACTCCCTCGGCGGAAAGAAAATCTCCCGCTTTTATAAGCTTGTACCCTTTTCCTTTGCCCGCTTCTATCGTATAGCCCTCATCGCCCAAGCTGTTTATCGCTTTCCAGACGGCGGTGCGGCTTACACCCAATTTGTCCGCTAACTCCTGACCCGAAAGCTCCTTGCCTCCGCTTTCCTCCAATATCCGAAGAAGCTTTTCCTTTACCGTCATAACAGTAACAATCCTTTCACTTAAAAGAAAAATTTTCCGTTTCATATTGTAGCATATTTTGTAAAATCTGTCAACCTATTTTTTTGAGAGGTTGACAGATTTTACAAAAAAATAAACAAATTCCGTATTTGTCTTGACTTTTACACTTTATAGTGATAAAATGATAGCAGTGATTTTTCACAATGAGCCTTTGTTTTTCGATTTAGTTGGATAACAGGAAAGGAAGAAAACATGAATATAAACGATAAAAAGAACTCAAAGGATTTTGAATTTTTGTTTAACGCCGTTTTAAAGCTTGAATCGGTCGAAGAGTGTTACAGCTTTTTCGAGGATCTGTGCACAATGCAGGAGCTTATCTCCATTTCCCAGCGTTTAAGAGTTGCGAAGCTTCTTACCGAAAAGAAAATTTACAACGACATAGTAAAGGACACGGGAGCGTCAACCGCCACCATCAGCCGCGTAAACCGCACACTGAACTACGGCAACGGCGGTTATATGTTAGCTTTTGACCGTATGGAGCCGGAAGATAAATCGGAATCATGAGCTACGGCGATTTTGCGTACTTTTACGACCTGCTTACGGAAAATATTGACTATAATTATTTGGCAAGGTATTACGACGGCATATTTAAAAAGTACGGGAAAAAAAAGAACGGCGGGGAGCTGCTTGACTTAGCCTGCGGCAGCGGCAGTCTTTCTGTGCCGTTAAAAAGCTTGGACTATAAGGTGACGGGCTGCGACCTGTCTTCCGAGATGCTTACCGCGGCGGCCGAAAAAACAACGGAAATACAGTGGCTTTGTCTCGATATGACGGCTCTTTCCTTTGAAAATCGATTCGACTTTGTTGTATGCGGAC
>JAAVIG010000113.1 GCA_014796735.1 Oscillospiraceae bacterium | reverse complement strand
GCCTGTCAGTATAAATACGCCGTCAGATTCGGTGATACTGTCTGCGTAAAAATGAAAATGGAGGAATTTAACGGGCTGAAATTCCGCATTTCATACAATGTCACCGATAAAGAAACGGGAGAAATACGGCTTACCGCCGAAACCTCCCATTTCTTTGTGGACAGCAGCTTTAAACCTATACGCGTTAAACATCTCAGACCCGATATATATAACGTGTTTAAAAACTCGGTTGGCGTTCAGCTGTATGATGAATGATAAACTAACGGTCAGCAGACTTTGCACGATAACGTACTTTTGACAGCGATCTCAGCATAAGCTCCATTTGCGAGCAGTCCTCTTCTGTTACCGCCCTGTCGGAATAGCGCAGCTGCTCGTACTTATCTATAACTCTTTCCACAGAATCGCGGTCAATTACATGACTGCCCTTTTCACAATGTACCGTTGTGGTATCGTACAGCAAATTTTCCTCGCCCAATTCCTTAAGCTTTATCATAAAAGCCTTGTAGCCCAAGCGGTACTTTTGCGTTAACTCCTTTTCCTTTAAAAAAGACCTGTACGTTTTTTTAAAGCCTATTTCCCTTTGGATTTTTTCTTCGCTTGTTTCATAAAAATCAATGTAACCCGCTTCCACGGAGCTTTCATTTTCAAGCCTTCCGAGTTTTTGCTTTATTGAACGAATTAACCTGCATATCGCGTTTACTAACGGCTTAGCAAGTATTATAACGATTATTATCGCCATTATCGCCATGAGTATCTTAAACCACATGCCGTTGTTTGCCGTTATTTCAATAATTCCGCTGCCGGAATCGTCTATTATCTGTGTATCAGCATCAGCGCCAATATCAACAAACAAGCTCAGTAAGAATTGTATAATAGCTTTCAGAATCTCCCAAAGCCATTTCCCTCCCCAGCGCGCAAAAAAGAACGGAATCAATATTATAGCGGAAAAAATCAATGTAAGCTTCAAATTAAATCGCCGAGTGTCCTTTGACAATACGGCAGTTTCATTTTTTCCCCTGTATGCCAGTCTTACAAGCTGTCTTCGGTTGATCAGCACCGTGCTTACCACCAATACGGCAGCGGAAATAATTATAACAATGTTAGCCGAAAGACTGTTTTCACCCAATGAGCTGCACATGGGAAACAAAAACACCGCCTCAAGGCAGTACCCGCCTATAACCATGTTGGTGATTATTTCTCTTTCAAGCCCGAATTTATATCCAAACCAATACCAAAAAACGGCGGCACCGGGCATGAACATATAAGCAAGACTGGTCATCTGAGTTAAATAAACAAAAAATACGGAAAAAACCGCGGAGAAAACGCCCGCCGCGCCCGCCGTAATTCTCGCCGCATAAATCGCCTTTTTTCCCGCGCTTTTGACCCAGCTGCCCGTAAGACGACCCAAAAAAATCAGGAGAACTCCCCCTAACCACCAGATCAGCATGGGCAGCAGCAAATTATTATCCCTATAAACGCTTGCCAAAGACGTTATCATCAGCGGAGCCGGTATCAGAACCGCGCCGAAAAGGGACAAAATTTTATCTCCTTTCATAGCTCCTCCTTTAATTTACGGGTGATCTGCGAACAAAAAGCGGCTTCCGCTTCATTATGCATTGAGTAAGCGCAAATCCCTATACCGTGATTTTTTATCTCCTCAAGGAAATTTGCCGATTCAAAGGAAAGAGTGGGAGTTATCAAAACCACATCGGTAAATTCTCTTACCGGCTGGCTTCTTAAAAATTCCTCTATTCTAAGGTAACAGTCCGCTTCCACCGCCGCAAGCCGTCTTAGCTGTTCAAGCCGGAATCCCGTATCCGCCCCTACCGTAAGAGGCTCCTGATCGGGAATATTTATAGAAAGGGCAAACTCCGCACGCATTTCCTCCGCTCTTTCCATTACAAACGCGGCGGCCTTTATCATTAACTCGCAAACACCTTCAACAGCAGGCGCCACAATATCGTCTCTGCGCTGAAAATTCAGCAGTATCAGCATTTTTGAGCAGGAGGTATAATCCTTGTTCACCGCCATTAACTTCCCTGCTCTTGCACTGGCGCTCCATGCAATGCTGTTCATAGGCTCCCGTCCCGAATACTCATGCGCACCGTTTATCAAAAAAGGATCCTCACATATAAACCTGCGCACTAAAATATCTCCGTAAAGCTGACGGTTATCGGGAGTAAGATCTTCGGCGGATAAAGGTGAAGGAAGTACCGTAAGCCTTACCCTTGCGTCCGTTACGGGAATGACAAACTCACCCAGTCCGAACAGATCGCTGCCATAGAGAGATGAAGCGCCGATCTCAAACATTCCCCTGCATGTACATTTTATTTTTCTCACACGCCTGCATTTTTCCCTTCCCTTAAGGGAAAAAACACTTGGAATACAACAAATCCCTTCCTTGTTTTTTTCGGCTTCAACTCCGAAATCGAGAAAAGCGGGGGCTACTATCTCGGTTTTAACAAAAGGCAGGGGCAAAAGCTTGCCGTTGACAATAATTTCGGTGAGAATTACCTCGTCGCCCTCGAAAACCTCGCTCTTGCCAAGCTCCGCTCTGTACGAAATTCTCTTATAACCGCCGCGAATGTAAAATAAATACTCGGCGACAATGGCGGCGGCAATTAAGATCAAAATAAAGATAATTTCCATAATTCCGCTCCGTCAGGACATATCTATCGTTTCGGTAGGCACTTCTACATTGGATATTATTTCCTCGATCAGCTTTTTTGCGGGATCGATTCCCTTTTCCCTTACCGTTCTTCTGCAAATAAGTCTATGAGGAATAACATATTTCGCGGCCTTTTGCACATCGTCGGGAGTTACAAAGCCGCCGCCCCTTACCGCGGCAATACCCTGCGACATTCTCTTTAACGCGATAAGTCCTCTTGTGCTTATCCCCATCGCAACGTCAGCGTGATCTCTTACCGCTTCGCCTATATCTAAAATATAATCGCTGACCGCACCGTTAACGTCGATATTTGCGGCTTGTCTCTGCATATCGGTAAGGTCTTTTCCGCTCACCGCCGTTCCAAGACTGTCTATCGGGTGCTCCGCTCCGATCGCGTTGAGCACTTCCCTTTCCTGCTCCCTCGGAGGATAACCGAGGGAAAGACGTATCATAAATCTGTCAAGCTGTGCTTCGGGCAAAGGAAAAGTACCTGAGATCTCAATGGGGTTCTGTGTGGCGATAACTATAAAAGGCAGCGGCATTTGCAGCTCCTCGCCGTCAATGGTGGTTTGTTTTTCCTCCATACATTCCAACAGCGCGGATTGGGTTCTGGGAGTTGCGCGGTTTATCTCGTCCGCCAACAGAAGATTGGTAAACACAGGACCTTTTCTCAGCTTAAACTCCTGCTCCTTTACATTAAAGAAATGTATTCCTGTAATATCCGAGGGCAGCAGATCGGGAGTAAACTGAATCCTCTTAAAATCACAGTCAAGGCTTTTCGCCAAAGCCCTTGCAAGCATAGTCTTTCCCGTTCCGGGAACGTCCTCCAGCAAAATGTTTCCCCCTGCCAGCAGCGCGGAAACAACAACGGTTATTTCCTCGTCCTTGCCCTGTATTACTCTTTTAACGTTTTCGATTATTTTGTCGGCATATTCTTTAACTGTCATTTTTTATATCCGCCTTTCCGCATTGTACGTTACATTGTATATGTCTATTTTACCATACAATAAAAATTATTTCAATATAATAAACAAAAAAGCAGAGTCTTACAATTACTTTCGTAACTGTAAGCTCTGCTTTTTTAAGGCTTTTTAAGCCCGTTCACTTAGTTTTTTGAAACTCGGTGAAAATATTACTTTCTGCGCTTCTTGGAAGCCAGAACAGCAATTGCGGAAATTGCCGCGGGTGCGATGCAAAGTACAACGGCAGTGTTCTGATTCTTGTCGTCGTCTGCGTTTGCGCCGTTTCCGTCATTTCCGACATTGCCTGTGCTGCCGTCATCGGAATCGGGTGCATTAGTGCCCATGGAAACCTCGTCTTCTGAAGGATCGTTACCGACAGGATCGCTGCCGTTATCGGCAGTTGTGCCTACAGGAGTTTCACCGTTGTCCGCAGTTGTACCCGCAGGGGTTTCGCCGTTGTCGGTAGTTGTATCCACAGGGGTTTCACCGTTGTCGGTAGTTGTTGCAGCATCTCCGGGAGCGGAAGGAACAACATAGTTGCCTCCTCCATAGACAGGAGTGCTTGGAGTGGTTGCGGAGTTATCCGATACTTCAACCTTAACGCTTGTGTCGGGCAAAACATTTTCCATGATCTCTGCAACCGCGTCAGCGTTACCGATGCTGTCATACAAAGGAGTTGATATTTCGATCAGCAGGTTGGTATGGTTGGGTTCTTCAGCAGTGCCGCCGTTTCCAAGCTCTGCAACGCCTACGCTTATCAAAGTACCGTCAGCCTTTTCAGGATCCTTTACCTCGAAGGTAAGATTTTCAAACAGTGTGCCTGCGGGAATCGCTTCCTCAGGGCTTACGTATCCGAAAATAGCTATGCCTTCCTCTGTATCGATCTTTACAGATGAGTAATCCGCATCAATGTCAACAGTAACCAATTCAAGTACCTCAGGATCATATTTTACTATTGTCAAGCCGTTAGTTGAATCAACGGGCTCGTTGTCGCTGTTGGTAATGCCAAGCTGAATGTCAAAGCTTTCGGTGTCCTTGTCGATTATCTCAACCTCATCTGCTTCTGTGTCATCGCTTGCTCTGGAGGAGATGCTGAAAGGAGAAAGAACGCTGTCATCGGAAGCGGTATTTATTGAGTACATATCAATGTTACGTGCTCCGAAAGCAAAAGCGGTTTCCTTTGCAGCATTTACGTCCTCAGCTTCAACAACCAATGCTTCAAGCTCGGAAGCGTCAGCAGCTTCAAGATCAACAAGCTGAGACTCGAAGAGAATAATTCCCGAGCGTTTCAAATCTGAGCTGTTTTCACCGTCTGCCGTCAACATAGCGGGAGCTTCACCGAAGAAATGAGTAAGCTCTGCTGCCTGAGCCGCTGTGTTATCCATTGCGGAAAGAAGCACTGCGGGCCATACGCCGTCGCCTACGTTACCGATGCAAGCTGAGTTGCATGTTCCGTCTTCGAGAGGCTCAGCACGATAGATCTTAGATGTGTTCTCGCTGTAATCCATTGTAGCTACATAGTAGCAGCCGTCGTCTTCGCCGTAAACCATAGAGGTGAAGGGGAGTCCCTGATAGCCGTTGAAGCTTTCATTGATACCGGAATCGAATGACATTAAGGTTCCGACTCTTCCGTCCACAAGGAGAGCAACCCTATTAATGGTTCCTGTGCTGTCAAGAACAGCAACTATTTCACCGGGGACAGTAACGCCGCCGCCTACGCCTATGTTCCAGATACCTTCACTGGTCACTGCCACTGGATCGTATATATCCAATCTTGACAGATCGATTGAAGCTAATGAACCGTCGTCAAACAAGTAGAAGAAATACAGGCTGCCGCCGTTAATTCCCATTAAGGAGTAATCCAACTGGCTCATTTCCATGTCATAGAAGGGGAAGCCTTCAAATGTTGCTATCGGCTCTGTAGGATCTTCGGAATCATAAGCATTTAAGTTTCCGTCCCAATCAACAGCGAACAGCATTCCTGCAAGGTCGAACTTAGTAGCGGATATAAGCTCTGTCGCAAAATCACCTGTCTTTGTCCATTTGGTGCTTTCTGCCATGTTCCAGTTGAAGAATAAGGGCTGTCCGTCTTCGTCCTGCAAAATACCCTCAAGCGTTACTTCAAGACCATTAACAGTAACCTTGCAGCTTGCGGAAACATTCTTGTTTCCGTTGGGAACAGCGGTAATAGTACACTCGCCTGCGCCTACGGCAGTGATCACACCGTTCTTGTCAACCGTTGCAACGGACGTATCATCGGAAGTCCATGTTACGGACTTATCCGCAGCAGTCCAAGGCTGAATAATTGCAGTAAGCTTCTGAGTATAGCCTACGGTGAGTGTTGTCTCGGCATCGATCTGAATACCGGTTATATTCTTCGTAGGAGCAGTCCACAGTCCTTGCAGGAAGAGATATGCGTCGTATGAATCAACGACCCCATTTCCGTCAAAGTCTGCGTTTTCCACATGATAAATTTCGCTTCTGACGCCTGTACGGTAATCCAAAAGTGCCTGTCCGTCTTCCTCGTTTACAAGGCCGTCTCCGTTAAAGTCGTAGTTCACGTCTGTTGTTTCGGGGATAATAAGTGCGTTAAGCTGGAAGATCAGATCGTCATTTACTACGGTGATCTTACCTGTAGCGGGATCGATCATAATGAAAGGAGAGCTTTCCTGGCTGCAAGCAGTCCACCAAAGCATTCCTGTGTCGGGATTAACTTCCATTGCCTGCAAGAAGTTGGATACAAAGCCTTCGTATTCACAAAGCAGTTCAACGTCAAATAATCCTTCTTCATCGATGCTGTCAAGAGTGAACGTGTAAACAGCACCCGTGCCAACCGCGTTGCAGTAGAAATTGCCTTCCTTGTCACAAGCCAATGTATAGGAATAGAAAGGAACTTGTCCGACTATTTCAACTTCGCCTGTGAGCTTATCAATAGTAAGCAAAATACCGTTTAACATAGCGTAGATATTGC
>JAAVIG010000112.1 GCA_014796735.1 Oscillospiraceae bacterium | reverse complement strand
TGATACCGATCAGATGAAATTGTAATATTGATGGAACGCCGTGTGCGGTGAAAGTCGCATGCACGGTGTGGAACGGGGGAAAACTTGGAGATTACTTCAAAGAGTTACCTATCGTTATCTAAGCATTTCTTGGTATCGCTTATTTTACAGCAGATATATAGAGAAATGCTTACAGTTGCGGATGAAAAAGGTGGGCAGCTTGATAAGAGGGTAATGATATACGCTGACGAGATAGGCACCTTGCCCAAAATAGAGGGATTAGAGATGATGTTTTCCGCTTCCCGTTCGAGAAAAATATCCATTGTTGCAATAATTCAGTCTCTTGCTCAGTTTGAGAAAACCTATGGTAAAGAGGGAGCGGAGATTATTGTGGACAACTGCCAATGTACGTTATTCGGAGCGTTCGCACCAAACTCCAAAACAGTCGAGGTAATGTCACAAAACCTTGGCAAGCAAACCGTTCTCAGCGGGTCAATATCAAAGTCCAGCGGCAGAGATGGTAGCAGCCGTTCTTTGCAGATGATTGAGCGTTCCTTGATGACAGTTGATGAACTGAAAAGTATGCCAAAAGGACACTTTGTTGTTATGAAAACCGGTTGCCATCCAATGAAAACAAGACTAAAACTGTTCTTTAAGTGGGGGATAAAGTTTGAGAGTGCTTATACTGTGGTGGAACAGGCGGAACGTAAGGTGCAGTATGCGAATCGAGCAGAATTGGAGATGGAGATATTAAAAAAATTTCCGCAGACAGCGGTGCCTGTTGAGTTTGACGATAATTTTGATGAAACGATGTCTAAAAAATGTACACCAAAAACAAGAAAAAGACCTGTTAATCCGATGGAAAAACTTCCGTAAACTGTACTTTTTGTATTGCAAAATTGCGTCTATCCCAGATCCGCTGTGTCTTTTAAAAAAACACTTCCGCTCGATTTACCCTCAGTTTCAAAGATAATCAAAGTATTTTCCCCGATTTTTAACAACGGTGCAGGCAAATAAAGTCTTTTCTGCGGTCCGATGTCCCAGAAACGCCCTAAATTGAAACCGTTTATGAAAGCGCAGCCTTTTCCAAACCTCGAAGTGTCAAGAAATGTATCGGCTGCTTCCGCAACGTTAAAAACAAATCTGTAAAAAGCGGGAACCCCATCGGAACAGCCGTTTTTATTGAAATCTATCATCTCAAGCTGTTTTTCATCAAGAGGCAATGAAAAAATATCAAATCCATAATAGCGGTGATCGTTTATCTTCACGCCTCCGGAAATGCCCTTTCTCTGATTTTCAAGTCCTGTTCCAAAATTTTCTCTGCCTATGTTTTCACATAACAGATCAATCACTCCGCCCGCTTGCTTTTCCTTAAACTCATGCTTTTCGTTCAGCGAATCGCCGAAGGCGGTGTAAGCGTATTTTCCGTTACGGCAGCAAAGAATTCTGTCTGCACCGTTTTCAATGAATATGTCGTTCACTGTTTCGTTATCTTCAATATTCAGGCGGTAAAGAATGTAGCCGTAATTCTGATCCGCTTCCTCCATCGTAAGTGGATAGGCGGAATGTATCGGCTCTGCTATCGTTTCCAGAACGGAAAAGAGACTGACATTTCCGCTGCATGGAATTTCGCCGTAGGATTTACGATTGATACAAGCAGTTAAAGGAATTTCGTCAAAGCTTCTGTATTTTGAGATTATGTCTTTAAAAAGCATGTATTTTTCGGTTATCTGTCCGTCTTCAGTGAGAGGGGCATCGTAATCGTAGGAGGTAACGTCTCCTATAGGATTTCCGCTGTTTCTGCCGTTCATGAACCCGAAATTGGTGCCGCCCTCAAACATATACAAATTTGCGCTGCCATATTTGAGAATCTCGTCAAGCTCCGCTGCCGCTTTATCCGCGGAAGTGCGGTGATGTTCCTCTCCCCATGCGTCAAACCAGCCGTTCCAAAATTCCATACACATAAGCGGTTTGTCGTTTCCTATGAATTTTTTTATCTGTTCAAACTGCCATTTTCCTCCCGAACCGAAATTGCCCGTAGCCAAGGTGTCCTTCGTCATACCGGATTTGAATACAGCCTCGCTCCACGGTCCGTCCGAGGTTACCAACGGAACGGTTATCCCCTCGGTTCTCATAACGTCCGCAAGAAATTCAAGGTAGGTTTTATCGTTACCGTAATACCCATATTCATTTTCGATCTGCATAAGAATAATATTGCCGCCTCTGTCCGCCTGATAAGGAACAAGCTTAGGCATAAGTGCTTGATAATACTTCTTTACAGCGTCGAGATAGGGATGATACGAGCAGCGCAGCCGCATATTGCGGTCTTTAAGCAGCCATGCGGGAAGTCCGCCGAATTCCCATTCGGCACATATGTACGGAGAGGGTCGGATTATCATATACAATCCAAGCTCTTTTGCCGTTTCAATAAATTTACATATATCGTGCATACCATTCCACAAAAATTCACCTTTTACAGGCTCGTGAAAATTCCATGGAATATATGTTTCAACCGTGTTGCAGCCTATATTCACAAGCTTTTCCAACCGATCGCGCCAATATTCGGGAACCGTTCTGAAATAGTGAAAAGCTCCCGAAATGATTTTAAATGGTTTTTTGTCTATGTAAAAATCGTCTTTTATTTCCAGCATTTTTATTCCTTTCGTTTCATATATCGTAAATCGGTTGAAATTATACTTTTACTGTAATTACAATCGATTTTATTGTTATTCCAATTCGGTCACATAGACAGCGGCTTCCGCAATATTGCAGTTGTACTTCTTCCCATCGGCGCCGGGAGAGTCAAAGGGAACATCATAACGCAGGTACCTGTAATTAACCTTTTGAGGCAAAAACGCGTAATTCATTCCCAAAGCGGGAGCGGAGGTTATTTCATACAGAACCGTCCACTGTTCACCGTCGTTTGAGCCGTAAAACTTACCGTCTGTCATTCTGCTTTCAAATCCGGTCCTGGGAGCATAGCCTATCGTATTAAACCCGATTTCCTCTCCGAAATCAATTTCCAGCCAGCCATCGGTAACGCCGTCAAAAAATGTGTCAACACTTCCGTCAATAACATTTTCGGGAACATCGCCTCCGTTTTGCCAAGGCTCCGAGCCTGTTACGGAAGCATTTTCCAAGGAAATTTCTTTCATACTCACCGTTCCGAGTGAAACGCCCCTCATTATGAAGGTGGTTATGGAATTACCCTTTAATTCGGCAATAAAGCCTTTGTCATAAGCATTGATGTCGGAAAGCTCGGCCCATGACTCACCGCCTTCGATATTGCCGCTGGTGCGGACTGCTCTTACGGTTTTACCTATGCTTTTCATTTGGGATAAATCGAAATTGCAGATTTTATCCTCCGCTTTTTTGTTAAGTACTGTTATTACGAGTTCTCCGGTTTTCTCGTTATAAGCGGCAAGAGCATCGCCGCCGCAGTGTATTATCGTGCTTCCGGGGCGTATATATCTCGTAAACTGACCTAAGCCATAATATTTTTGGGTAAGGACAATTTTCTCGTTGTCGTGGTCGGCTACTGCCGCTCCCCAAAAGCCGCCGTTAGTATCCACCATTCCGGTATCGGTTTTTCCGTCTACCCCTTCTGCGGAAATATGGTTGTCTATTATCTGCCACATTACCCATGCGGAGGGAGAAAGAGCGTTTATATCCGAAATTATCTTCTCGCCAAGCCATAACGCGGAACCCATTTCGCCCGCATTTTCACCCGCAGTTCCTCCTCCGTCCACCTCGCTCATCCAAAGGTTAAGCCCTTCTGATTTGACCAAGGCTCCAAGTTCGGCAATTCCGCCCGTGCTGTATGTATGAGTGCTTATCCTGTCTATTACGGACAGCGCTTCGTCGGAGTAGGAATTATAAGCGGTAATTTGTTTATCCGGGCTTGTTTCGTCACTTGCAACTATTTCAACATCGGAAAGTCCCTGTGCCAAAAAAGTCTTTGCGGTTTTCACTATAATATCGGATTGAGACTTTCCCGGGTCAAAATGGCAGCCCTCTTGTTTCCAACTATTGGCTCCCCAATAATTTGTGTTGGGTTCATTCATCGGTGAAACGCTGCTTACCTTTATTCCCATGTCGTCGTTAATATATCGGGCAACTGAAGCGAGATACTCCGCGAAATCTATGTAATATTCGAGTTTCAGATTATCGCTGTTTGCATTGTCATTTCCCGATGAACAGCCACTTTCTGTCATAAAATACGGTGGAGAATTAGAAAAGACTTCAACATACGCATTCTCTCCCGCCGCCTTTGACGCTCTTTCAAGCACGTTAAGCTGATTAAAGTCCGCTTTGGTATCGTAAACAAATTCCTTTTTCGTTTCGTCGTATACAAGCCAGCCGGGAACGGCGCTGTCCGTACGTGTAATGTGATCGTGGGACGGATCGTCACCGCCGCCGATATTGTAGCGCATAATGTTGAACCTCAGTCCTTCGTTACCGAAAAACAAATCGGCGGACTGCTGCGCAAGTGTGTCTGAGTAACCCAAACGGTTAGCCCACCAGCATAAACTTGTTCCCCAACCCTGAAATTTACCGCCGTTGGTTGTCGAGACATTAAGGGGAGAAATCGTTATGTTCATATCGCAGTTTGTATTTTCTGGCAGCATAATTTCCTCCGTATTAGGTTCGTCCGGCATATTTTCCGTACTGCTTATTTCTTCCGGAATTGGCTTGAAGTTCGTTTGAATAGTGTTATCATTGTCTTCGGTACTGCCGCTGCAGCCAATAAGCGCCGCCGCAAGGCAGACAGATAATATCGTTAAAAATCGTTTTTTCATTTCAATCTCCTAATATAAAAGTTTTAATCAATTATATCAGTTTCCGGTTTTATTGTAAAGAAATGATTTTGTCATTGTAAAGTAATATTGACATTTTTATAATATCTGTACCCTTCTTCACAAAATGATTTTACAATTATTACCTTGTTTGTTATTTTTTTGCGGAAAGCATGGCGCGGTATTCGGAAGGGGTCATTCCCTCGTTAAGACGGAATATTTTGGCAAAATATGAGGGTGTTTCAAAACCGACCTTTTCCGCAACGGTTTCAATTGATAAATGAGAAGAGGTAAGCAGAAGCTTGGATTGCTGTATTCTTTTTTTATTCAAATATTCGAGAGGACGCATATCAAAATATTGCTTAAAGAGGCGGCACAGATAGCCCGCCGACAGCTCGGAAATATTGCAGAGGTTATCCAGTGTGATTTTCTGTGCGTATTCCTTGTCCATAAAAGTGATAACCTTTTCAATACTTTGATTGGACTGTTTTTTTGTATTGGGGAATTTTTTTGTGCATTTATAAAATTCAATGAAAAATTCATACAAAACGGCGGAAGCGTAATAATTTCCATACAGTTTATCTTTGGACAAACAGCTGTATATGTGCCGCATAATATGAAGAAGCGTATCCGGTTCCCGAATATTGAAAATAAAAAAATCCTTGATTTTAAATGTTTCAAACAGCTTTTCAGCGTCATATCCGCTGAAATTTATCCACCATGATGTGAATTTTTCACCCGTCCTGTGGTATTCGTGCGGAACAAGCTTGGGAATATAACAGGCGGTATATGGCTGTATGCGATATACCTCGCCGCATGCACTGATTTGCCCCTCACCCTCGGTGAAAATAAAAATTTGCGGATTGCAATAGCCCCAAGAGCGTTCAATATTCTGTTGATCGAAATCTATACCTATTCCGCCTACATAATAGGGGAGTATGTTTTCATCTGTGACTACCGGAAAAATTGCGTTTTTCACGTCTTATTACACCTCCGTTAAAACGAATATGTCAATATTGTTATATTAAAATAATATCATTTCTTTACTTGTTTGTCAATAGAGAATATAATATAAACAGCAAAGGTTTTTTAAAAAAGGAGAAAATTATGAGCAAAAAAACCTTATTCTGCGACAACTGGGAATTTTCAAAGCAGCCGTTCGGTACCGAATACTCGGAGAGCTTTAAATGGAAAGCGGTGGATATTCCTCATGACTATTTAATAGAAAATACGAAAAATCTTTACGAGACCTCTACGGGTTGGTATAGAAAAAGCTTTGATTATCATAAAAAGGGAAATACTGTTGTGTCTATACGCTTTGAGGGCGTTTATATGGACAGCACCGTATATGTAAACGGTGCTTTGGCGGGAGAGTGGAAATACGGATACTCCACCTTTGAGTTTGAGATAACCGAGCTGCTTAATGACGGCGAAAATCTTGTCGAGGTAAGAGTAAACTATCAATGCCCCAATTCCCGTTGGTATTCGGGAGCGGGAATTTACCGCAATGTGTGGCTTAAGGAAATGCCCGCCGCTCATATTGTACCTGATGGAATTTACATAAGTACCGATGACGATATTATAACCGTTTCTACTGAGGTCTGCCGCCCTGAGGGTAAGGAAAACCGCTATGAGATAAGGCAGACTGTCACCGACATGGGCGGAAACATTGTCGCCTTAAATACTGCAGCGGCGGGAGCGGCGGATATAAGCATCATACCCTCTGTTATATGGAAAAAAGGATACCGCTACGGGCTGGCAATGCAGAAAATAAAGGTAGAAAACGCCAAAAAGTGGGATATAGGAACTCCTTATCTATACACAATAACTACCGAGCTTATTAAAAACGGCGAGGTAACGGAAACCGAAAGCTGCAAATTCGGCTTCAGGAAAATAGAATTTACCTGCGACAAGGGCTTTTTCTTAAACGATAGGCACGTTAAGCTTCGCGGCTCCTGTGAGCATCACGATCTGGGAGCGTTAGGCACCGCTCAAAACAAGGCTGCTCTGTACCGCCGCCCTGTTCAACTTCGTGAAATGGGGATAAACTCAATCAGAACCAGTCACAACATGCCTTCGGTGGAGCTTATGGAGGCAGCGGATGAAATGGGCTTTCTAATTTTATCCGAAGGCTTCGATATGTGGGAACAGTCAAAAACAGAATATGACTACGCAAGATTTTTCAGGGAACACGCTCCCGCCGACGTTGCCTCTTGGGTAAGGCGCGACCGCAATCACCCGTCAATTATCGGCTGGAGCATAGGAAACGAGATATACGACGTTCACGCCAACGAAAGAGGACAGGAGATAAACTCAATGCTTGCCTTTAACGTAAGGCTCCACGATTCGAGGCACAATGGCTATATCACAAGCGGTTCAAATTATTTACAGTGGGAAAACGCGCAGAAATGCACCGACCTGTTCAAGTTGGCGGGGTGCAATTACGGTGAAAGACTGTACAAGGAACACCACGAAAAGCACCCCGACTGGATGATATACGGCAGCGAGACTGCCTCTGTGGTACAAAGCCGCGGAGTGTACCACTTTCCTCTTTCACACCCCGTTTTTGGCAGACGACGACGAACCGTGCTCCTCCCTCGGAAACAGCACCACGGGCTGGGCAGCACCCAACACGGAGGGCTGCATAATCCCCGACAGGGACGCGGAGTACTGCGCGGGTCAGTTTATCTGGAGCGGCTTTGACTACATAGGCGAGTCCACCCCCTACAGCACAAAAAACAGCTATTTCGGACAGATAGACACAGCGGGATTCCTTAAGGACAGCTCTTATATCTTCCAGTCGGAGTGGACGGATTATAAGAAAAATCCCGTTATACACATTTTCCCCTACTGGGATTTTTCCGACGGTCAGGAGATAGACGTCAGAGTTACCTCCAACGCTCCGTATATCGAGCTTTTCTTTAACGGTAGGTCTTTGGGGAAAAAGCATATAGACCACCTTCATGGCACACAACTCACCGCGGATTATCTTCTTCTTTACGAAAAGGGAGAATTGACGGCGGTTACCTTTTGTGTTGTTGAGTTTGAAACCCGGTGATTTCACTAATCGCACCTCGAACCTGACGATGATAAAATCAGAACAACAAATTAAATCTTTAACAGAAAAGATTTAGAAAAGCAGCATTGAACAACACGAAAGGTAAAAGGGATAAGTAATTTCATAATTGAATTTATAACGAAAGGATATATATAATGAAAAAAATCACATTACACATAAACGCTTTAGACAAAAAAGCAAGAATAAACCCCGAAATATACGGACATTTTACCGAACACTTAGGAAGATGTATTTACAATGGAATCTACGTCGGAGAAAATTCCTCAATACCAAATGTCCGCGGCATCAGAACCGATATTGTTGAAGCAATGAAAAATATCAAGGTACCCGTTTTGCGCTGGCCGGGCGGCTGCTTTGCAGACGAATATCACTGGAAAGACGGAATCGGAGAAAAATCCCAGCGCAAAAAGATGGTAAACACCAACTGGGGCGGTGTTACGGAGGACAATTCTTTCGGTACTCACGAATTTTTCGATTTGTGCGAACAAGTGGGCTGTGAGCCGTATCTGGCCGGAAATCTCGGCAGCGGTACGATTCACGAGCTTGCAGAATGGATAGAATACATTACCTCTGACAACAATTCTCCGATGACGGATCTGCGTAAAAAGAATGGCAAGCAAAAGCCCTGGAAACTGAAATATTTAGGTATAGGCAATGAAAATTGGGGCTGCGGAGGCAGTATGCGTCCCGAATATTATGCTGACGAGTACCGCCGATACCAGACCTTTTGCAGGAATTTCAGCGGAAACGAACTGTTTAAAATCGCCTGCGGTCCTAATTCCGATGATTATTACTGGACAGAGGTGATGATGAAAAAACTTAATCATTGGCATACCCGCGGAATTTCTCTTCACTATTATACTATACCCACAGGAGATTGGAATAAAAAAGGCAGCGCAAGAGATTTTACCGTTCCCGAATATTATACGACTATCTCAAAAACTCTTTTTATGGAGGAACTTATTACCCGTCATGGTGAGATCATGAACCGTTACGATCCTCAACACAAGATCGGTTTGATCGTAGACGAGTGGGGCGGTTGGTACGATGTTGAGGAAGGCACAAATCCCGGTTTCCTTTATCAGCAGAACACTATGCGCGATGCAATCATTGCCGCATTCAACCTGAATATTTTCAACAGACACTGTGATAGGGTAATTATGGCTAATTTAGCGCAAGCGGTAAATGTGCTTCAGGCACTTATCCTTACCGAGGGCGAAAAAATGGTGCTTACTCCTACATATCATGTTTTCGATTTGTACAAGTCGCATCAGGGCGGTGAAGCGGTATATTGCCATATTGATAACCGGAAGGTGGGTGAGGGTACGGACATCCCCATGATATCCGCCTCTGCGTCGGTCAAGGACGGCAAGCTGACAGTTACCATTGCGAATTGCTCTGTTTCGGAGGAAGCCGATGTTGATATGTCCGTATTTGGTTTTGAGGCAAAATCCGCCGAAGCCCGCATTGTTATGGGCGAATGTCACGCTCTTAACGATTTTGATTCCCCCAATACCGTTTCTCCGAAAATGTTTGAAACAGCCCTTTCCGGGGACAGGCTTTCCGCTGTGGTTCCACCTTGCTCTGTCGTATCCGTTATTGTTTCTTAAAAGTGGAGATTACACCCGAAACACTAATTACCTTTTTAAAAGGTGATTAGTATCAGGACTGCAAAAACAAACATGAGTTGTCCCCATGAAAAGCGTTTTTGGTAATAAGCTATGATATATTGAAAGGAACGGAAATGAAACAAAAAATCAAAAAAACAGTAGCCGCAATTTCTGCCGTATCCGTAATGTTTGCCTTTTACGGCTGCACCCCAAGCAAGGACGAAAAGGCGAGGGTATACATAGAAGATACAAAATTTATGGTTGACGGCAAGGAATTGTGGGTAAACGGCGTAAATACACCGTGGAAAGACTGGAATGATTTTACAGGCAGCATGATAGAAGATTCGTGGAGCGGTGATCTGAATATTCAGTTCTGGGACGACGAATTTTCCCGTCTTACCTCTGATGGGATAAACTGTACCAGAATATGGATAAACTGCGAAGGTGAAGCCATAGTATCACTTAATGACAACGGCGAAATAACGAATATCAACGAAAATCACTGGAACGATCTCGATAAGCTTTTTGAACTGGCGGAAAAGAACAAGCTTTACCTTATGCCGACTCTCCTTTCCTTCGATCATTTCAAGGATACGACCGGACTTGGAAGCGGCACTCGCTGGCGTAAGCTGATAACTAACAAGGAAACCGCCGACGCTTATGCGGAAACTTATGTAAAAGAATTCTGCGAACGTTATAAAGATAATGAATACATATTTGCCATTGACATTATGAACGAACCCGACTGGGTGTTTGAAAACGAGGAGTGTGGACAAATAGGTTGGGATCATCTTTCGTACTTTTTTGGAAAATGCGCTTCGGTTATCCACGAAAACAGCGATTTTTTGGTAACCGTGGGAATGGGTATAATCAAATACAATTCTGATAGATATGAGGGCAATGTTGTTTCGGACGAATATCTGAAAGAACTTACGGGACTTGAAAATTCCTGTCTTGACTTTTACAGCACTCATTATTATAATTGGCAAAAACCTTGGTTCGGATTTCCCTGCGATAAATCACCCAAGGAGTTTGGAATAGCCGAGGAAAAGCCCTGCCTTATTGGTGAAACTCATTGTGATGACGAAGCCGAGATCGGTATGACCCTGACCGAAAAATACAAATCGGTTCATGATAACGGCTGGAACGGCATAATGGTATGGATGCAGTCTACAAAAGAGGAATACGTATGGTACGGATATAACTTTACCTGTGAAGCCACAAGCGCTATGGCTGAATATATTCCCGAAAAGATACATCCTTTAGAAAATGCAAATTAAAAATTTATATTTACCAATTCAAAAATTATTTGTCAAAATTTTGTTAGGTGCCTATACAAATTTGTAATTAAAATCAAACTAAGAAAGGAAAAATAATGAATACTTTTAAAAAAGTTGTCGGTATAGCCCTATGTGCGGCGCTTGTTTTAGGAACAACCGGGTGTAAAGAGGAAGAGCAAAAGCAAAATCCCGCAATCACCACCTCGAATACTCTGGACGATGATATCAGAAACCCTGTAGATATTGACGAGTTTGTCGAAAAGAGCGATGATAATAAACTCGAAAATCCCAATCTCACCTATTTCAGTCATTACGATATGCGCGTGGCGGGAGATATTAAACCCGGAGTAAAGTTATTCGAGGAAACCTACGGCGGCAAAATCGAATATCAGCAGGTAGGCTGGGGAGAACGCATATCCAAGCTTCAAACTCTGATAAGCACGGGAATGTCCCCCGACTTGGTAGACAGAGAGGGCGAGTTTTTCCCTTACCTTATGTCGCAAAATTTATATACCGACCTTTCGGATTACATTGATCTTTCCGAACCTCAGTGGTCGGGGTTTGAAAACCTTATAGAAAGCTATTCTTGGGAAGGAAAACACTATTATTACCCTTTCACTGCTAACGCGCTGCCGAATATTCTGATATACGACGCGGATCTTTTCCGTTCTTTGGGAATTGATAATCCTTTGGAGCTGTACGAAAAGGACGAGTGGGACTGGAACAGCTTTAAGCGGGTAATGGTGGAATTCGTAAATAACAACGAAGAAGCATTGGGCGGCGTTCAGGGACTTGTGAGCAACGACATAATGGCAAGCACAGGGATTCCGCTTATCGGCGTTGAAAACGGCAAGGCTGTCAACAATATAAATAGCTCGGTTATTGATAACGCCGCCAATTTTCTTATGGATCTCAGAAAAGAAGGTTTGACTGTTCGCGGCGACGGTATGTGGAGCAACGAGCCTATGCCTCTTGCCACTGGAAAGGTTGCATTTTTAGGCGTGGGACAATGGCGCATTTCCACATTTACGGCATTACCAGACAGAAATTTTGAATTTGTTCCTTTCCCCCGCGACCCTTCCGCAGATAAATATTACTATAATCTGTTCACATTCGGCTACATGGTTCCCAGCGGAGCACCTAACCCCGAAGGTGCGGCAGCATTTATCAACATAATGCGTAGATGTCAGGTTGAGCCGGATTTAAGAGCGGTCGTAGATGAAAGCATAATGACCGAAAAGTCCTACACAAAGGAAGCCTACGACTTTATGGTGCGATACGAAGATCTTGATAAATACGACGTAGTGGTGGAAAATTATAGCGGCTTCAGCAGCGAACTCACCGAACTTATTGACAGTATGCTTATCAATGTTGCTTTTGAAGAAGGGCAGGGAGATCAAATGGGCTTGGGCTGGACTCAACTTCGTGCAACCAACGAGGGAGTTATCAACTCTTATCTTGAAAATTTTTTGGGATAATAGCAGTTATAACCGAACAGCTATACAACACAGACTCGGAATAAGAGATTCCAATCAGTCTGCGATTTTATAGAAAAAATTAAGGAGGACTTTGATTTATGAAAATCAAAAAATTACTTACAAGTACATTGGCAGTGACGCTAACTGTCAGTGCGATCACTGCTAACGCCTTTGCAGCGGATAATCTGTTAAGCGGCGATTTAAACTTAGGCACAGGTTGGGGTGGCGAGTTTCTTGACGCAAGCAATTTTGCCAGTGTTTCCGAAGGCGATATAGTCACCGTTGAGTATGTGATCAACAACGAGGACGAGTATCACCTCGTTCAGATCGCCAACGGCTGCGACGGCTGGCCTAAATTGGAGTGCAGCACCAAGGCGGTCAACAATCAGACAGACGACGAATTCAAGAATCAGGACGACGGTTTTGCTGTGGTTTCTGTTGACGGAAGTGTTTCGTATACACTTAGCGCGGACGATGTCATCTCAATTCAACTTTTTGGTATGGTGCTCCGCGGTTATGATATTACGATTAAGAGCGTTACCATAGGTGCTCCTGTGCCTGCCGAAACAGAGGCTTCAGCAGACGAAACTCCGGTAACCACAACTAACGCAAACGCAGCGGGAAATGTTGCTACTTCGGCAACAAAAGACAAAAGCAATGCAGACACCGGTGTTGAGGGTGTTTCGGTTCTCGCAGGTGCTGCGACTCTTGCAGCCCTGGGAGTTATAATCTTGAAGAAGAGAAAGTAACATAGGCTCACTCGGTACTTATTGAATTTATCAGGCAAACAGCGTATTTTTAACTTTTTAATCTTCACCATTTCTCCAAAAAATATATCGTATAGCGGCAGCTTGTATCGGCTTTGTTCGGCGAATTTCATATCACCGAAGCAAAGAATATATGCTGCCGCAATTTTTTAGGCAATTTTGAAAAACGGATTGTCAACACGAAAAATATATTGACTTTGATGATAGGTACAGCTGGGTGGAGTATGAGAAAGTTACAAATACAAAATAGCCTTTTGGTTTTCGTATTGATAAGAATTTAAAGCATTTTATATTGATTATTTCTAAGGGTAATGACAGCATTTGTAAATATCCCTTATAAGAAAGGATATTTACATTGGTCTGCCTTTTAGCGCAAGAAGTAAAAATATATGTTCATAAAATAGACCTTATAATTCCAAAAAAGCCGGTGAAATTTTTCACGTCCGGAAAAATAAACAACCAAAAACATAAGAGCGTATCCAAATTAAAATGGATACGCTCTTTTATTGCCGAAAAAAGTCACATCATAACTTTTTATTTAACACGTGCACCACCTCCTTATCAATTTTTTGATTTAAAAAATTGATAAGGAGGAAATCAAATGGATAATAAATATCCAAAAAGAAGAAAGGATAAGTATAATCCTTATACTATCCATGAAAATGATAATAGATTTTTTGTATCGTTTAAGGACGGACAAAAAATTTTACATATGGTTGAAATCAGCAAGGAACTGTATGAGCAAATAGATAAAATGGAACTCGAAGATCTGTCTTATCTTAATGAAAAGGAGAGGCATTATGAAAAAGAAGATCTTTCGGAGGAAGATTTAGGACTTCGTATGGTGCAAAAAGAAGAGTCAGTGGTTGATAAAGTAATAAGAAGAAATGATTACGATATATTATACGAATCACTGAAAGTCCTCACCGACTGTCAAAAAAGACGTGTTGAAATGCACTTTTTTGCCAAGCTGTCATACAAGCAAATAGGGGATCATGAAGGCTGTTCCTATCAAGCAATACAGAACTCCGTAGAAAAAAGTTTAAAAAAAATTAAAAAATTTTTAAAAAAAGGGGTTGTGATTTTGCTTCTGAGTGAGGAAGTATATGAGAGGCAAAATTTTCCTCTCCTGTTCTTTGAAAATTAAATATCAGTATTTCAGATACCTTCCCTTATGCAGCCCAACAAAGGTAAAGCGACAGGAGCGTTCCGCCAAGACGTGTGTGGCAGCAATAATAAAAATTCGGACAAGCATCCGAGGGCGGTTAGCCTAAAATGAGTGATCTTAAAAAATCTTATGAAGAATTTTTACATAAGCAGCCTAATGTACACCGAGCGATAAAGGCGTGATTATTCGGAAAATGACGTAAAATGGGCGGAATTTATTGTTCGATTAAAAGAAACAGGTATGCCAATACGGAAAATAAAGCAATACTCAACACTTCGGGCTGAGGGAGATAAAACCTTTGATGAACGCCTTCAAATGCTAATCAGGCATCGCAAACATCTGAATGAGCAGATAGCCAAGCTGATGGAACACCGCAGTATGCTGGATGAGAAAATCAGTTTCTACAAAACCGAAATTGCTAAAAAATCTTAAATCACAAATTACTTTTTTAATTGACAAAACCCCTCTTGTATGCTATAATATACAAAATATGTTATTCAATACAAAGAGAGGCTACCCTACTATGGAAGGAATGGAG
>JAAVIG010000111.1 GCA_014796735.1 Oscillospiraceae bacterium | reverse complement strand
TATTCTTGAGATCGGAACTCCGGGAGTGTACAGAAAATTAAGAAAACCGGAGCATTTCAATTCCGCTTTGGGTCAGCGTGTAAGCGCGCAGGTAAGGACGGAGGGCACGGAAAGCTACAAGATAGGTATTCTTGAGGAATATGACCAAGCTGAGGGTATGATTACCGTGGACGGCGAGAAAATCAAGCTTTCAAAGTGCATAAAGGTCAATTACGAGCCCGAAGAGCTTGAAGAACTTGAAGAGATCGCCGAAGAGGAATATTTTGACGATCGCGAAGCCGATACTGAGAGCGCGGGGGAGACGGAAGAAAATACCGGGTGCGGCGAAACGGAAGACAGCGCCGACGAACGGTAAACGTTTTGTTCGATAATGCAAAAACGAAAAATTAAAATAAATATAAGCCGATATTCACAGGAGGAATGCTGCAATGGCTGCCAATGAAAAAAATGTAAGCTTTTACGAGGCATTGAAGATGCTCGCGGAGGAAAAAGGGATCGAGACCGAGCTGCTTATTGAAAAAATAGAGACCGCTGTGGGGATTGCCGTAAAAAAGGAGTACCCCAGATGCGAGAACGTTAAATATACAATAAACGAAAAAACAGGTGCGCTGGAGGTCGCTTTGTTAAAGGAGATCGTCGAGGAGGTAGAGGACGACGCGAATCAGATACTGCTTGAAGCGGCAAAGAAGTACAGCAAGAGATATAAAGTCGGAGATACCTGCGTTATTCCTCTGGACACAATGCATTTCGGCAGAATCGCGGCTCAGACGGCAAAGCAGGTAATGAAGCAGGGAATAAAGGACGTTGAGCGCAGCAAGCTTGTTGAGCAGTGGGGAGAGCTTCAGAACGAGGCTGTCAGCGTAAAGGTCATCAAGGTTGAGCCCGCTACGGGCAACGCTACCGTTGAGATAAAAGGAAACGAGGTCACCTTGTTCAGGAGCGATCAGCTGGCGGGAGACGATCTGCATGAAAACGATATGATTAAGGTTTTCGTAAGCGGCGCTTCGCCTACAGACCGCAGACCGATGCTCAGAATAAGCAGAACCAGCCGCGACCTTATTAAAAGGCTGTTCGAGCAGGAGGTTCCCGAGATATACGAGGGGATTGTGGAGATAAAGTCTATCAGCCGCGAGCCGGGTCAGCGCAGCAAAATGGCGGTGGTAAGCAACGATCCCAACGTAGACCCGCTTGGCGCGTGTATCGGACCGCAGAGAAGCAGAATTTCGAAGATATGCGACGAGCTTTGCGGGGAAAAGATCGACATTGTTATTTACAACGAGGATCCTCGTGAGTTTATCAAGCAGTCGCTTAAGCCCGCGGACGTTATAAGCGTTGATATTCCCGATGAAGAGGTCAAGGCGTGTACCGTGCTTGTGCCCGACAATCAGCTTTCACTTGCCATAGGAAACAAGGGTCAGAACGCGAAGCTTGCGGCAAAGCTTACGGGCTACAAGATCGATATTAAGCCCGAGAGCGGATTTTTCGAGGGTTAATTTAAATAAAGGTTAGGTTGTTGTTTCGTGGGAAAGGTTGAACCGCTGAGAAAATGTCTCGGCTGCGATGAAATGATAGGAAAAAAAGGACTGCTCAGGATCGTAAGGAGCAAGGAGGGAGAAATTTCCCTTGACCTTACCGGAAAGAAAAACGGCAGGGGCGCGTATATTTGCAGGTCCTCCGATTGCTTTCGCAGGGCTAAGAAAAAAAAGTCGCTGGAGCGTTCCTTGAAATGTCAGATACCCGATGAGGTATACCTGCGGCTGGAGCAGGAGATAGAAGCGGCAGAGGGGGAAAAAGCTTGAATCTTTCAACTCTCGGCCTGATGAAAAAAACGGGCTGTCTTATTGTGGGCTTTGACGCGGTGAAAAGGGAAATGGAAAATCCCGTGTCAAAAATCGCGGGCGTGGCTCTTTCCAACGACCTTTCGGCAAAAACCAAAAAGGAAATTCTGTTTTTAAGAAACAAACATCGGCCGTCAATGAACATAGTTGTATTGGACGCCGATATGAAGCAAATAGAGAGCGTTATAGGAAAGAAAACGGGCATAGCGGCAATTACGGACGAGGGCTTCTGGAAAGCGTTTTCCGAGGGCTGTGAACCGATATATCAATAAAGTTATTTTTAAGTCGAAAATAATCGGCTATTACCTTACAATCTTGGGGGAAATTGAATGGAAACCAATTCTAAAGCAAAAATCAGAGATTTCGCAAAGGACTTGAACGTATCACCTAACGAGGCTATTGAGGTGGTATCAAACTACTTGGGCGTAGAAAAAAAGATAGGCGCAAGCTTCATCGGAGAGGAGCTTGACGTTGTGCTTGAAAAGCTGACACAGGATAATCAGGTGGACAGCTTTGACGAGTATTTTGCGGAGGGCGAAAGAGTACGCCGCGAAGCAAAGGAAAAGGCTGAAAGAGAAAAGAAAGAGGCGGAAGAGGCCAAGAAGGCTGAGGAAAAGAGAAAAGCCGAGGAAGCCAAGAAAGCGGAAGAAGCTAAAAAGGCGGAGGAAGCAAGGAAAGCAGAGGAAGCCAGAAAAGCCGAGGAACGCAAAAAGGCAGAGGAGCAGAAAAAGGCGGAGGAAGCTAAAAAAGCCGAGCAAAAGTCCGCAGAAAAGTCTCAGAAGCCCGTTGGCAAATCGGACGCAAAAGGCGGCGTAAATTCTCCGAAACAAAATCAGCCGAAGTCCGACGGCAAATCCAACGCCAATGTCAACGCTAACCAAAGTAAGTCCAAAGCAAGTCTAAATCAGAATCAGAGTCAGAATAAACAGAATAACCGCCCCAAAAACGACAAGCCCGAAGCCGAACGTACTAAGATCGTGCCCAAGCAGCCTGCCGCAAAGGTGGATATTTCCACTATAAAGACCAACGAGCCGCCTGTTGCCAAGAAAAAGGAAAAACAGGGCAATGTTCAGCAAAGGGGTGAGCAGGTCACAAAGCATGTTGACACCCGCGGAAGCTATGTTGATCTTGACAAGTACAACGAAAAGTACGAGTCTATCGCTCAGAGCAGCTCCAAAAAGGGAAGCGAATTTGCGGGCAGAAAGCAGAAAATCGATCAGAAGAGCAGGCAAAAGCGCGGTCAGTACGGCAAAAATACGCGTGAGACAGAAGCGCAGAAGCTTAAGAGACTGGAGCTTGAAAGAGCGAGAAAGCAGCAGCTCAAGGTCATGATCCCCGATGAGATCGTTGTAAGCGAGCTTGCCTCAAGGTTAAAGGTGACAGCCGCCGAGGTAATTAAAAGACTGATGCTGCTGGGTGAAATGTGTACCATAAATCAGGTCATCGATTTTGATACCGCTGCGCTTGTAGCGGAGGAGTTAGGTGCAAAGGTCGAAAAAGAGGTCATTGTCACCATTGAGGAAAGACTGTTCGACGAGGAAGAGGACAACAGCGAGGATCTGACGGCAAGAAGCCCCGTAGTCGTTGTTATGGGTCACGTTGACCACGGTAAGACTTCCATACTGGACTATATAAGAAACGCTCACGTTGCAGCGGGAGAAGCGGGCGGCATTACACAGCATATCGGCGCGTACCGTGTTACCGTTGACGGCAGGGATATAACGTTCTTGGACACCCCCGGTCACGAGGCGTTTACCGCAATGCGCGCAAGAGGTGCGCAGATAACCGATATTGCCATTCTTGTAGTTGCTGCGGACGACGGCATCATGCCTCAGACGGTTGAGGCGATACACCACGCAAAGGACGCGGGAGTAAGCATAATAGTGGCTATCAACAAAATGGATAAGCCCGGAGCGAATCCCGAAAAGATAAAGCAGACCCTTACCGAGTACGAGTTGGTTTGTGAGGAATGGGGCGGAGATATTATCTGTGTTCCCGTATCCGCAAAGACGGGCGAGGGCATGGACACACTGCTGGAAATGGTCAACCTTACCGCCGATGTTATGGAGCTTAAGGCTAATCCCAACAGGCTTGCAAAGGGCGCGGTAATCGAAGCGAGACTGGACAAGGGCAGAGGTCCTATCGCTACATTGCTTGTACAAAACGGCACATTGCACTCGGGAGACGTTATTATCGCGGGTACCGCGGTAGGTCACGTCCGCGTTATGCGCGATGATACGGGACGCTCCATAAAGGAAGCGGGTCCCAGCGTTCCCGTTGAGATAATGGGTCTCGGCGAGGTTCCTTCGGCGGGCGACAGCTTTGCGGTCGTCGAAGACGAGAAGCTTGCGAGAGAGCTTGTTCAGAAGCGTAAATTTGAAGAGAAGGAAGCGCAGTTTAACCTTTATCAGAAAGTTACTCTTGATAACCTGTTTGCTCAGATCGAAGAGGGCGAGATGAAGGAGTTAAGGCTTATCGTTAAAGCGGACGTGCAGGGCTCTGTGGAAGCGGTTAAGCAGTCGCTGGAGAAGCTTTCCAACAGCGAGGTGAGAGTAAGAGTAATTCACGGAGCTGTCGGCGCGGTAAGCGAAAGCGACGTAATGTTAGCCAGCGCCTCCAACGCCATTATTATCGGCTTTAACGTAAGACCCAATCCCGCCGCGCAGGAGAATGCAAAGCGCGACGGAGTTGATCTGAGACTTTACAGGATCATTTATGACGCGATAGAAGAGATCGAAACGGCAATGAAGGGCATGCTTGCGCCTAAGTACAGAGAGATCATGTTAGGCAAGGCGGACGTGAGAATGACTTATAGGATCACGGGCGTGGGCCCTGTTGCGGGCTGTTATGTTACCGACGGTAAGCTGCAGCGCAACTGCATGATAAGGGTAGTGCGCGACGGTATTATAGTTGCCGACGACAAGATAGCGGGTCTCAAGCGGTTCAAGGACGACGCTAAGGAGGTGCCGCAGGGCTTTGAGTGCGGCGTTTCCCTTGAGAAGTTCGGAGATATAAAGGAGGGCGATGTATTTGAATGTTACTACATGGAGGAATACAGAGATTAGGATTTCTCTTTGAGTGCATTAACGATCGCCGTTAAGAGATAAGGCGGCTGTCGCATATTTAAAGCGGCAGCCTTTGCTTTTTTGCTTCCTTTTCAATTTCAAAAAGTATTCCGCCAAAAAAACCGCAAATACTATCAACAATTTTTTAACCTTTTACCTTTTGACAGGTTTCAAACGAAGGGAGGACAAAATGGCAAATCACAATATCGCACGCCTTACCGAGGACGTAAAGCGTGAAATATCCACCGCAATGACGCAGCTTAAAGACAAGCACGTTGCAAACGGCTTGGTTACCGTTACAGATGTGGAAATAACCAACGATCTCAGTTACTGCAAGGTATATGTAAGCGCGCTGGGCGGCGGTGAAAAAACCGAGGAAGCGGTCAGCGCGCTGCAAAAGGCGGAGGGCTTTTTCAAAAGAAGAATAAACGCAAGGATAAAAATGCGCAAAATGCCTGAAATTACCTTTGTGGCCGATAATTCTCTGGATTATTACGAAAAGATCAATAATATAATAACAAAGCTTCCTCCTATGCGCAGTGAAGAAGAGGAAGAAGAGGAAGAAGCCGAAAACCTCGGCTCGCAGGACGAAACAGAGTAACCTTTACAGACGATCGAAAGGATAAAGCCCATGAATAAAGCTACCAACATTACCTTAGAGCAAGCGGCGGAATTTCTGCTGAACAACGATAATTTCCTTATACTTTCCCACGCCAACCCGGACGGAGACACCGAGGGCTGCGCCTACGGACTTTGCGGCGCGCTTCAAAGAATAGGAAAAAAGGCTAAGACCGTGTGCTCCGATCCTTTATCCGAAAGATTTATGTATCTTAGGGAAGCCGTTACGGAGCAGGATTTTGAGGAAAAGATCATCGTTTCCGTCGACGTGGCGGATAAATCGCTGCTGGGAGACTTGGAGAAAAAATACGGGGACAAGATCGATCTGGCGATAGATCACCATGTTTCCCACCGTCCCTTTGCCGAAAGGATATTTGTTGACGATACCGCGGCTGCCGCATGTGAGGTCATCTTTGATCTGGTAAAGCTGCTTGGTGAAAATACCTTGGACGAAAAGACGGCAAAGTGTTTATACACGGGTATAGCTACGGATACGGGCTGCTTTAAATTCGGAAACACCACGGGAGTGACCCACGAAAAGGCGGGAAAGCTTATGGAATACGGCTTTGACGCTGCGTCGCTGAATTACTTGCTGTTTGATATGAAAACAAAGGAAAGAATAGAGCTTGAACGGTACGTATTTGAAAACATTGAATTTTTCGCGGAGGATAAGGGCGCGATAATCGCTTTGTCCAAGGAGCTTCTGGACAGCGTGGACACCGAGGACGTGAACGGTATCTCCGCCTTGCCGAGACAGATACAGGGCATAGAGGTGGGCGTAGTGCTTAAGCAGAAAAAAGACTGCTGGAAAGCCTCGCTGCGTTCAAATAAGGTAAATGTGCAGGAGATATGCGGTCTGTTCGGCGGCGGCGGACACTTAAGAGCGGCAGGGTGCTCATTTTATACCGACGATGTGAACGAAGTAAAAAGACAGATAAAAGAAGCGGTGACAGAGGCTGTCGAAAAGCTTTGATTTTTATGCAAAGCTTTTGCTTAGCCGTAAAAATACCGTATGTAACGGCACTCGGATATCAGGTTAACATTCAAAATTGATTTGACAAGCTATCCTTAAAAGGAAAGGACTATCATAACAGTTATGAACGGAATAATTTGTATTTACAAAGAAAAGGGTATGACATCCTTTGACGTGGTGGCGGCGGTTCGCCGGATATATAATACAAAAAGAGTGGGGCACGGCGGCACATTAGACCCTATGGCGGAAGGCGTTCTGCCTGTTTTTGTGGGCAATGCCACCAAGGCGGCGGATTTCTGCCCCGATGATACCAAGCAGTATCTGGCGGGCTTCCAGTTCGGTATCACCACCGATACGCAGGATATAACGGGAAAGGTTTTAAGCACCTGCGACGATTATGTGAGCCGCAACAAAATGCCTATGGTGGAAAGAATGTTCTCGGGAGAGCAGCTGCAAACTCCCCCTATGTATTCCGCTGTAAAGGTCAACGGGCAAAGACTGTATGATCTTGCGAGAAAAGGGGAGGTAGTCAGCAGACAGCCGCGAAAGATCACGGTGTATGAGATCAAGGTAACAAATTACGGATATAACTGCGGAGAAATGTCGGTAACCTGTTCGAAGGGTACTTACATACGCACTTTAATACATGATATAGGTCAGAAGCTGGGCACGGGAGCTGTTATGACAAGCCTTGTGCGCACAAGGTCTGGAGTGTTTAAGCTTAAGGATTGCCACAGGCTTGCGGAATTGGAGGGCAAGACGGAGCAGGAGCTGGAAAGCTTGCTCATGCCTCTTGAAAAGCTGTACGGACAGCTGCCTAAAGCACATCTTGACGAAAAACAGACAGAGCTTTTCAGAAACGGCGCGGAGCTTGACGCCGACAGAATACGGTTTGATACGATCTATGATAAGGGCTATTATATAGAGGGCGCGGACGGCGTTTTTCTTGGCCTCGGAAAGATCGGAGAGAAGCACCAGCTGGAAGTAATGCGCCGCTTTAATACGGAAGCTGCCGCTAAAATAGCGCAGGCAGCAAAGGAGCAGAGCTATAATCCTCCGCCGCCGGTTTCGGAAGCCGAGATAGCCCGCGATGTGCCGTTTGTTCCGAAGCCGAAGAAGCCAAAAACGGATCAAAGCGTAGCAGATGAAAAACAGGAGACGGAAGAGGTAAAGGAAAGCGAAGCAGCAGAACCCGAACAGACTGCCGAACAGGATGTAAACAAATCGACAGAAGAGGTCAAGCCGCAGGATATTTCCATAGAGGAAGCCGAGACAGCACAAGAGGAAAGCCCTCTGCCCGATCAACAGGAAACGTCGCAGATTGAGGAAGCTCCCACGGAGGAAAGCGAAGCG
>JAAVIG010000110.1 GCA_014796735.1 Oscillospiraceae bacterium | reverse complement strand
TAAAAAACTTTTCAAAAACGCTAAAGTTTTTCCAAAAACTGCCGATAAAATATATGAAAACCCGAAAAAGCTGTTTATATCAGCCTCAGTATTTGCAAAAAAACCGATCGTCCTTTTTAAGCAAAATATAAAGGCGGGTAAATCAAAGCTTATTTGTCTTTAGGCGGATAAGCGCGGTTGAGGACGTCATATGTCTCTGTCCAAGAGCTTTTCGGGACTTTACAGGAGGGAGCCGTAAAGCAAAAAAAGGGAAAGGATTGACCGATATGTATGGTGTAAGAAATCACAGTGCGAACTTTCCCGCAGGCTATAGCAACTACGGGAAACACAACCCGGCACAGAATCCGACCGAGCCGCACAAAACTGCCGACGAAAAACGCACAGGCAGAACGGATCAGATTCTTTTTTCCTCGGCACAGCGCAAGGAAAATAACTCTCTTGCAAATCTCAGCGAGGAAGCCAAAACTTATCTCGCAGCTCTTCAGGAAAAGTATCCGAGCTATTCGTTCACGATAGCCGAATACGAAACCGACGAGGAAGCAAAACGCCTGCTCTCCCAAAGTAGGGGTGAGATCAATGTTCTGATCACTCCCGATCTGTTGGAGAAAATGGCTACTGACGAAACGGCAAGAGCAAAGTATGAGGGCATTATCGACAGTGCAAAGGAGCAATTTGACAAGATCAAAGAAGATCTGAGCGATGGCGCAAAATCCATTGTCGAACGTATGGGCATCACCGTCAACGCCGACGGCACAACAAGCTTTTATGCCCTATTAAAACGCGGCATAACAGGAGAGGACGGCAGCGACACAGTCAGCTCACCTCTGTCAAGCGCGTTTACCGATATGCTCAACGCTATTGCGGAAGCGAGAGAAAAAATGCTTGAAAAAAGCAAGGACGATCCCGATAAGCCTGTCGATAAGGAAGAGCGGAAGGAGAAATCCGTTATGCCGCCCAAGAGCTTTGAGAAGTACAGGAAGGAGCCCGACCCCTATTCTACCGAAAAGGATTACGGCAATCTGCCTCCCGAAAGCTTTGAGAAGTACCGCAAAAAGGAAGACCCTTACTCTGTAGAGGAGGACTTCGGCACACTGCCCCCCGAGAGCTTTAAAAAGTATCAGGAGGAGGCAAGCGCCGATGCAAGCGCCAAGTCCGCGGGGGAAGAAATGAATTACAGCGTTTAATATCGATTTTATCAATTTATTTTCGGTTAAAAAATTGTATGACCGCGCTTTGGTTCGTTTTGATGTTTATCGGTAATATAAAACACCTCTCACCTTACGGCGGGAGGGGTTTTATTTTTCATATTATGTTATAGACCTATGAACGGCGGAAAGGAGTTCTGCGTATGAATGTCGTTGAAAACAAGGTGTTTGACGAGGAGAGAGCGCTGTACGGGGCGGACGGGATAAGGGCGGTAAAATGCCGCTTTGACGGCCCCGCCGACGGAGAGAGTGCATTTAAGGAGGGCAGAGATATTACGGCGGAGGACTGTTATTTTAATCTGCGTTATCCCTTCTGGCACGACGATAAGCTTGTAATAAAAAATTCGGAGCTTACTGAGCTTTGCAGGGCGGCTTTGTGGTATTCAAGCAACATTCTGATCACTGACACCAAGCTGCACGGTATAAAGGCGGTCAGGGAATGTAACAAGGTCAAGCTTAAAGACTGTGACATAGTCTCACCCGAATTCGGCTGGTTTACCCGCGGGATCGAAATGACCGACTGTGCGGCACAAAGCGAATACTTTATGCTGCGTTCCTCGGGACTAAGCTTTGACAATGTAAGTTTAAAAGGAAAGTATTCCTTTCAGTACATAGAGGATTCCGTGTTCGATAACTGCGTTTTTGACACAAAGGACGCTTTCTGGCATGCGAAAAATGTCACTGTAAGAAACAGCGTTGTCAAGGGTGAGTATCTGGCGTGGTACAGCGAAAATATCACCTTTGAAAATTGCAGGATAACGGGCACTCAGCCTCTTTGCTACTGCAAGGGCTTGAAGCTTGTCAACTGTGAAATGACTGATACAGATCTTTGCTTTGAACGTTCGGAGGTGGAGGCTGTTATTACCTCGGATATTTTAAGCGTTAAAAATCCTTTGAGCGGGCATATTTACGCGCCCTCTGCGGGGGAAATAATAATGGATACGGATATTGCCAAAGGGGAAGTTATTTTGGGAAATAAAAAAGGTGTTGTAAAAAACTAAAAAAGAAAATTTAAAAGCGGCGAAGCCGCAAATGTCTTTTTCGCTTCCTTTTTGCACTGCAAAAAGGAAGTGGGGGTGAAGCGGAGCGTAAGCTCCGCGAGGGGGCAAAGCCACCTAAAGTGAATAATTAAAACTAACACAGAAGCAGGCAACTAAGCGTCTGCTATGGGTGCCGACATCCGTGTCGGCACTTTGGGCAGCCGCCGGTTCGCATCCTGCGAAGCCGCCGGTTCGGGCGTTCACATCTTTCTCAATAAAATATACCCGTCAAAACCTCATTTTACATTGGTTTTGACGGGCATATTTTTTTGAGTTTTTTACAGCCCCTTTTGTGTTTTTTTACAATCTATTCTTGTATTTTTTGTTTTTTCTTACAAAAAAAATATTTTTTTAAAAAAACCTGTCACAAAATTTGTTTTTTTGGATTATAAGTTATGAAAGGATAAAAAAGCCCTCGTTATCCTCAAAAGTTAATTACGTAAAAGAGGGCGTGTTGCGCCGAGCTTGCTTTACGCAAAAACAAAAGCTCGGTCAAAAAGAAAGGTAGGTAAAAATGAAAAAGTTTATTTCCGTTTTATTGTCCGTTATTATGCTGATGTCCGTTTTATCGGTGGGAGCGTATGCGGCAACAACTAAGCCCAACGCTCCGATGTACGAAAGTTCCAACACAATATATTCTCTTTTGACAATTAAAAACAGCACTGCGACATGTAAAACCACCGTATTACTCGCAGACGGAGAGAAATGGGAAAGTATTACTCAAACTCTTGAAAAGCAATCGTCATCCGGAAAGTGGTCTCAAGCCTGCGACCCGTGGACAACAACTGCCAGCGGTTCAAGCAGAACTTGTATTTTCAGCAATACAGCCACTCTGTCTACAAGCGGGAAATACAGAGTTAAAAGTGTAATTGTGGTTGAAACTTCAAGCAAGAACAAGGAAACAATCACAACCTACAGCAGCGAAGTTTCGATGTAAAAAAAGCTAATCTCTCATAACGGTGCTTTCCGCCAGTCTTATCAATTCATCGTTTGTAACCGACGTACATGAGATTTGAAGTACATATCCGTCCTTCAGCCATATAATAAACGTTGCGTCATCACCTATTTCGCGATGTCTTACGCAGATAAAGCCCCAATCACCATTCACATTTACTTCAAAAACTTCCGCGTTTTCCGTATTGACCATCGCATCATTTTCCGTAAGATTTCCGGAATATTGTGCAAAATCAAGAGGTTTACCGGCATAAATATATTCAATCATTTTAACCTCATTATCCCCTATTTCGGAAACATACTCACACCCGCTTTCCGGAGGCAGCCAATAAAATTCCGTAATCTCCTCTTTAATTTCATATAAAGACAGATCGACGCTCACATCGGAATGTGTGGTATGCGCCTCAAAGACAAACCCCCGCACGGAAATATAAGCGACCCAAGCCGCAGCGGTAAGGAACACCGCCGCAAAGATAACCGCCATTATCAGCGCAAGCCTTTTCAGCGGTATATATCTTCGCTGCGGCAAATCGCGGGGAGCTGTTTTCTCGGCTTTCTCCGCAAGTCTTTCAACGCTTATTTTTCTTATATAAAACGCAAGGGAAAAGCGGTGCTGTTTTTCGTTTTCGTTCGGCTCGTACCGGGAAAAATACTCGTCCGCCGTTTGAATAAGAGCCGCCCTCAATATCTGATCGCTTGTCATAGTGTTACCTCCTCCTTTTGCAGTATTTTTCTCAGCCTCAGCTTCGCTCTGTGAATCCGCTGACGAACCGCGTCCTCTCTTATATCGAGCTGCGCGGCTATCTCTTTATCGGTAAGCTCATTCACCAAGGAAAGAAAAAGTATCTCGTAATCGTTTGGAGACAATTTAAGCAGAGCTTTGCCCACACGCTCCGCTTCATAGCCGGCAAACAGCGTTTCCTCCGGCGGATCGCCGCCTTCGAGGGAATAAAACTCGTCAATATCCTCCGCGGCTGTTTTCTTGCGCGTATTGTAAAGCTTGATCGCCGCGCGTTTTACGATTGCCGTTATGTACGCCCTCTCCCCCTGCCTGTCAAAGCCCTTGATCTTTGACAAGCCGTCCTTTCTGATGATGTTTATAAAAGCGTCATGAACCGCGTCCTCGGCGTCATAGCTGTTTTTCAGAATGGCAAAGGCTATTTTATACATCATAAGCTTATGATCGGCGTACAGTCTGCTTATAAGTGATTTTTCCTCGGGCGTGTCCACCGACGCAAGATAAAAGCTCAGCATGTCGACAAACGCTCCTTTCCTTCGAAAAATACATACATTTGTATAAATAATGTAATAAAGCACCGATAGTATAACACAATTAAAAAATTATGTCAACAAATAAAATTTAAAGGAGAACTTGTTTTGAAAAAATTTTTCACGGAATATCTTGAAATTTTAAAAAGCACCGCCGCAAACGGGGGCTTGCACACCAAAAATTTATTTTCAAATTTTTCGGGTCTTCATCCCGACGAAACCGTTTTTTGGAACGTCGAAGGCACGGACAACGCGGGCTTTATAATCCCGATAAAAAGATACAGCGACATCGGAGAGCTGTATTTGCAGTCAAAAAAGCTGATAAACGGTCAGAGAGATTTTTTGCGTGAAATAACATGCCTCGGCATATCCGATAAAGCGTCAAAGGAAAAATTCTGTCCCGTTAATAAGGATAATTTTTTCGGCTGCGGCAGTATGAAAGAGCTTTACGAGCATTATCTGACGATTTTTGAGGGCAGGATAGGATTTAACGGCTTCTGTGATGTTTTCGAGGGCTATCTGAAAGACGAAAACGGCGTATTAAGCGTTAAAGGTCACGCGTCGGATAATATCCCGTGTTTTTACGGTGAAGCATGGAAAAACAGGTTCGTTCTGATCTACGACGTAACCGACAGCGAAGCGTCAATAATAGCTGCGCTGCCTGATATAAACGAAAGCTCGGAAATCGACAACTCGGATATAACATATAGGTTTGAAGCAATGAAAATGAGAAAAGGCGAGACGGGCTGGAGATTGACGGATGGGTCTTTGTTTGTTAATTGAAAAAGCGTTACACAAATTTTTTTGAATTACATATTATGAAACTATAAAAATTCTCGGCAGGTGATTTGTTAGATTTTATTGAGCCGTAAAAATAAGCGCAATGATTGACATATGTTTAAATTTGTAAAGTTAAAAGCAATTACAAAAACTATATCACAAATTTATTATAGAACAGCAAAAAATAACCTCCCAACTCGGGAGGTTATTTTTAAAATTCCTTTAAAGAATCTTACTTTCTCTTCTTGGAAACTATAACAGCGCCGGCAGCTACGATAGCGATACCTGCGATAGCAGCTACGCCCTCAACGCCTGTATCGGCATTGTTCTTATCAGCGGTTGCGGGAGCGTTAGCGTCGCCTGCGGGAGCAGCAGCATCGGTAGCAGCAGCTTCAGTCTCAGCGGGAGCAGCAGAAGCAGAACCTGTGTTGAGAGTGAAGGTTACGGAAAGCTCGGTAGCAGCACTGATATCAGCGGGGTTAATAG
>JAAVIG010000109.1 GCA_014796735.1 Oscillospiraceae bacterium | reverse complement strand
AGGTGTCATTTGACCTAATTGACTAAGAAGCAATTCTCCTTTTTTGGCTTTTTCAATAGAAATCATTGCTTTTACAGTGCTGTGAAGGTAATCTGGAGTAATTATGGGATTATCATCAGTCACTTTTTCAATAAATGCTGATATATTTCGTTGACCAGCCACATTCAACGTCTCTAATTCATCTCTTACATCCTGTATAATATCCATACGTACTTCACTAATTTGGTTTTTCATTACCGACTTAATAAATTCATCTACTTCAGATTTAACACAACGATAAATATTTTCCATGTTTGGAGAATCAATAAATCCACTCCAATCAGGAATCACATAATCAATTAAATCGTCAGATTTTACAATAATAGTATATCTTTTTGCTGCTTTAAGTCTGCCATCTAGAAAACTGTTTTTCCGTATGTCCAAGAAGGCTGTCCAACCAAGCGACCGGAAAGCCAAAATGCTATGCCATGCTGTTGTGATTTGGATGCTGTTTTTTCTGAATCAATAACAACCATTGTTAGATTTGCTTTTGATTGTGTAGTAAATTCTTTTGAAAAAACAACACCTCTATGTTGTGATAAATCAATAGATTTACCATTAATTTTAACAATAAATTCTGGATCATATAAAAAGCGTGCGGAGAGTATATTTGTCATCGCATCCGCATCTGGAAGGTGACGAACAACATAAGCACTTATTTTTGTGCCATGTCCAAGTTTATCAGTTGTGAAATGTTTGAGGATTTTAAATGGAGTCTCTCCCTGAGATATCACTATGTCATAGGTATTACATTTCCCATCTTTCCATGTTTCAACGGTATAATTATCCGCAAAACAAAGCATACCATGTCGCCCAACGCCGTTTCTGCCATATGCGATTCTTTTGGAATTTTCAACATCTGGCGGAAATAAAACTTCTTTGCCTTGACGTTTTTGTCGATCATAATTCAAAGTCATCCATCTATTGCGGAATTCCTCGTCTGTCATACCTGTTCCGTCGTCTTCGACAATAATTTTTTCGTGTTCATCAAGCGGTATAGTAATATCAACATTATGAGCCCCTGCATCCCAAGCATTAGCAATAAATTCTGTCAAAGCAATATCGCTATTTGATGTAATGGTTTTGTTACTTCTAAAAATATAATTTTCCTCAAAAGAAACTGTATTGTTATGCATTACTTACCTCCTGAGATTCATAAAAAAACATACGCCTATTGCTTATATTATAACTCATATCACAAAACTTTTCAAGAAAAATCACAATTAAAGAAAGTTTATGTATTAGTGGAAATAAAATTTAATAAACCGCCTAAATAAATATTAAGCGGTTTATCAAATTGGAGCTGGTGAACGGACTCGAACCCCCGACCGTGTGTTGTCGGTAAGGAGACATTATTTTTTTCCGTTCACTTGTGTTAGTGTGACCGCCTTTTAGGGGCGGTCACCCAACACATTCTGCTTTATAATGCCTTTAGTTGGCGTTTACGCTGCCTTTGGAAGTGTCGTATCCAGCTTCCCGACAAATCTGTAAAATATTTCAATCTGCTGATAGGTTCTGCCGTCGTCCGACTTTTCCTTGTGATGAACTACGATCTTGTCAATCAGCTCGTTCAGTATTGCTGCGTCAAGTTTTTCCACATCGGTGTACTTGCGGATTACATTTATAAATTTAGCCGTTGAATCCGCGCCCCGTTTAAGCTCATCAAGCTGCGCCGCCAAGTCGGGAAGTGTTTTCCTGATCTCCGCTTGCTCGGCTTCATATTCCGCAGTCATAAGCTCGTAGCGGCTGTCGGGAATTTTCCCAAGCGCATTGTCCTCATACAGCTTGCACAAGATCCTGTTCAGCTCATCACACCGTTTTTGCTTTTGTCCGTATTCAACTTCAAGCTGTTTCATAGCCTTAGCGGTCATAGACTTGTACTTACTTCCAAGAAACTCCTTGAACTTTTTGCTGTTGTAACGGTATTGAAATAAATTTTTCCGAATATCCGTAAGCACAATATCGTATATCACATCAAAGGTTATATAATGCGATGCACAATATTCCTTGCCATGGGTCTTGTACATCCAACATGAGTATGAGCCATGATAACTGCCGTCCTTGCGCTGTTTTTGGGAGTAGGTAAGGCAGTGACCGCAGTCCGCACAGTACAGCAGACCCGCAAACATTTGAACCTCACCTGTTTTAGCAGGACGGTGTTTTGCGCTTAAAATCCTGTGAACCGTGTCCCAAAGCTCCTGCGTAATAATAGGCTCGTGGCAGTTTTCCGCAACTATCCATTCCTCTTTTGGGTTCTTAACTTTTTCCTTACTCTTAATAGACTTGTTTCGCCTTTTTCCATATACAAGCTTACCCAAATAAACCTCATTTTCCAAAATTGCTCTTATTGAAGTAACATGCCAATCAAATTCCTTTCTCCAATAATCCGATTTGAAATAGTCGGGATTGTTTTTGTTGAAGTAGGCAATGGGAGTAAGCACCTTTTCCTCACGAAACATCTTAGCCATTTTATTGTAACCGATTCCCTCAGCAGCAAGCCTGAAAATGCGTTTTACCACCTGTGCAGCAGGTTCATCAACTATAAGGTGATGACGGTTGGCAGGGTCAATTTTGTAACCAAATGGTGCTTTTGAACCTATGAACTGACCGTCACGAGCCTTGGCTTTCTTAGCCGCCTTGGTTTTCTTGGACACATCACGGGCATACATTTCATTCACTACATTTTTGATAGGGAACAGCAGATCATCGCCATTGACAAGGGAATCATAGTTATCGTCCGCCGCAACAAACCGAATATTGTTGTCGGTGAACTCCCGAACATACATTCCCGTTTCAACATAGTTTCTGCCAAATCGTGACAGGTCTTTTACGATCACAAGGTTGATTTTTCCGCTCTGAATATCATCATACATTCTCTGGAATGACGGTCTGTCAAAGTTTGTACCGCTGCATCCATCATCACAATAAAAGGTGTAATCGGCTATAGAGTGATCCTTGCAATACTGTTCAAGCAAAACCTTTTGTGTTTCAATACTTACACTTGCGGTTCCGCCGTAGTTGCCGTCGTCTACCGAAAGCCTGCAATAGAGTGCTGCTTTGTAATGCTGCTGTTTGTTCATATAACTCCTTTCCCGGCAGCGGATTGCGTTATCTTGCAGCAACAATATACCACAACCCGCTGTTAATGTCCAGATAAATTTTTGTTGTTGTGCCAATATTTTTTGGATTTTTACAGGCAAAGAAAAAAGAGCCGATTTCTCGACTCTTGTAATTCTATGCCTCTCGCTGCCTTGATCTGACTTCAAGACTTATTGTATTTCATGCGGATATCTGTAAACGCTTCTGTTACAGAAATTGTTTGTCCTGCCTGCAAGCTGGCATACCCTTTCTCCAATTCTGCATTTAATTGTTCTTCTGTCAGATTTACTTCAAGTGGTTGCTCTTGTTCCATTACTTCCTGCCCAATATGTTCAAAAAAATTTGCCGACTTAGACATAGCAAAAAACTCCTTTCGGCTTAAATGCTTTCCTATATTATACTCCGATATACGATTAACAGCAATAGTTGTTTGTTAAATTTTTACATTTTCATTGAAAAAGTTTCCCCCTCTGATTCCTCAACCTCATCACTTTCCAGCCTGTTAAGCATTAGATTTTCCAAGCTATCCGAAGCACTAACTTCATTCTGAAACGCCGACCACACCCGATAGGTCACTCCGTCGATCTCTCGATCTGTGCATTGATTTTAACAACTTCGGGCATATTTTCACATAATGGTTTTTTCAAACCGTCCGCTTTATTGCATCTGTACTTTAAAATTTTATCCATTCACACTTCCTCCTCATTCTGAAATTTAACAGCTTTTTCAAAATTTATCACGCCGTTAATGTGTCTGACCTCGTCCAAACACATTTCGTGAAGCTCCTGCATAATATTCTCGTCAACATCATTTACAGCTGCGATCGTGTGAGAAAGTTTTCCCAGCTCTACAGCAATTTTAAAAAGATTCCTGTTGATCCGCTGCTCCGAACCATGCACTACTGCGTCCACCGATGACGTAATTCTCGGCGACAAATAGTTGACATTATCCTCTTGTTTTAGATACCCAAGATAGAATCGAATGGCTTTCTCAATGAACTCGCTTTTGGATTTGCAGTTGTCTCCCCTGTAAGCCTTATCAACTTCCTCCATTGTGTCGGGATATGTCCATAATGCGAACTTTTGCTTGTTACAGCTACCTTGTGAAGTGCTTGAATTTGGCTTTGTTGCCGCATTTGTATTATCCTGCAACCCCATATTTTTTGACTTTTCCATATTTTGACTCCTTTCTAAAATGCCAAATTTTCCCTTTGCGGCGGGCTTTGCCCGTCCGCTGTAATCGGGGCGACCCCGCCCCTTTAACTTGCATAAAAATCATACCCTCATATTTGCCCGAATCTGCCTTAAAATATCAGTGTTATATTCGTCAATTTGCTTTGTGAGCCACTTTTCTCAAACACCCGCAGAAACGGCTCAAGCGATTTTGGATTCGAGTGTAGCTATCCTCCAAGCACAAATAGAGTGCAGTGCCGCTTATGGTTTCATGACCAAGTACCTTTTCTCCTTTCGCAATACTCAGTGCAATGTCCAACGCCAGCCACGATTTTCCGATCTTCGGTGCTCCCGCCAAAATAAATAAGCCTGTGGAGATCATTCCGTCTACACAGAACTCGATAGGCTTCAGCGGTGTGGTCATAAGTTGTTCGCAGTTTACTGTTTTCAGTTCGTCCAATAAATTGTCCTCCTGTCAAAAAAATTCAGAAAACAAAAATCCCGCCGATGCACGACGGGACTGCCTCTATATACTTACCGACACAAGAAAGAAAAATTATTCCATGATAAGTAGAATTTTTTAAATTTTGTATGATTGCATAAAAATTGCTACATTCAATCAGTAATTTTCAACAATTTCATTTGTTAAGATGGTGATCCAATCACGGCGGGAGTGAAGAATTCTTAACACGGTTACAGAGTGGTTTTCATTACGAACTACATAAAAAGCAAGATAATTTTTTATCTTTTGGATACGAACTCCGTTCGATGCAAGAAAAGAATCACGCACAAGAGGATTACGCTCCGGCGTGTCACATAATGATGTTAATTCCTTTTCAGCTGAGTCAAGTAAACGGTCCGCCGCCATTTTGTTTTTGAGGTTATTTGCAATATAAAATGCCGCATTTTGCAAATCATTTTCAGCAGCTTTGGTGATATTGATTTTGTACATTAGTTGTTAATCCCTTTGCGAATATCTGAAATAGCCTCAGAAAGCGGACGAATCTTACCTTGACATTCATCTTCAAGACCTTGTTCGATAAGCCTATACAATTCAAGTTTTCCGCATAATTGTTCGTACATATCAATACTCATGACCGCAAGATCGCCTTTCCCGTTTTTGGTAATAAAAACGGGCTCTGAATATGTGTGGCAAAATTCGGATATTTCGTTGTAGCTGTTTCGTAAATCTGCGCTTGGTCTGATTGTTGGCATAGCTTGCACCTCCTGTAAGGAATTATCTCATACTCAAATTATATCATTATCTTGATATATTGTCAATCTAAATTTTATATGTATTCCTGATTTTGGCCAACTTTTTTGAAACGGTACTCTGTGAAATTTCAAGTTTTTTCGCAATTTCACTTTGAGTACAGCCTACCGATAACATTTTGAGAATTTCTTTCTCCTGATCGTCAGCTTTTTCAATTATTTCTTGGAGAGTAACATTTGTTATAGCCAACGATTCAATATCAAATTCCTGCTGCACAGCATCTTCATCATTTTCCAAAAGCTCGTCCAAAGATTCTGTTTTGATCTTACTTCGGGAGTGATTCCACTTCCTATTGTGATCTATTTTAGGATAGTTAGTGCTTTTTAATTTACTGAAATCCTCGTCAGCAGAATATTCTTTCGACACCTCGACAAGCTCTTCAATATTAACGGTTTGCATAAGAGCTTTAACGGTATTGTGTAGATATTGGTCAGCCAATTCATCACAGTTTTCCTGTTCAAGAATGGGATAGACAAATGTTTCCATTATATTGTCAAGAACCTTTTCATCACAGGCTATGCTAATAATTATATCTGCAATCAGCTTTTCAAGATATTCACGAATCAACTCAGGCGGATAATCTTTTGAAAAGCAGGATTCGGGATTTTTAATGCCAAATTCCTTAAGCACTTCGCTCCAATTTTCATGAACATAAGAGCGTATCTCATTATGAAATTCAACTTCTTCCAAAGCATATTCGGAATAAGGTTTCAGTGCTATTTGCGTAAAATCGTTGTTTTGAAATTGTTCCCGCAACTTTTCGAGAGTGATTTCTTCTTCGTCTAATAAATCTTTTGGCATTATATCTCCTGATTTTAAAGTGTTGTTTTGGTTGTTGTGATTATGGGGTACGCATCTGGTACTGCATCTCGGTTAATACTCATCGCTTAACAGAAAATCCGCAACATGCATGGTTTTTATCCCCTCATAATTTCCTCCTGCAAATTCATCGGCACGAAGTACATATTTGGGATAGTTGTCATGAATATCAAGCAGTCTTTGATACTCTCTATGTTCGGTTTCCTTACTCTCAATGCGCTGGGTGACCTGAACATATATTTTTTCATTTTGCCTCACTGCCACAAAATCGATTTCACCATCACGGGTTTTGCCTATATTTACATTATACCCTCTGCGGCAAAGCTCCAAATAGACAACATTTTCAAGACTTGAAGCAACACTGTCCTCATTGTAACCAAGCACGCTGTATCTGAGTGCAGTATCTGCCGCATAGAACTTTTCCTGCGTTTTTAAAATTTCTTTGCCATGCAGATCAAACCGTGAACAGCGGTAAAGCAAGTATGCCTTTTCCAACTTTTCAAGATAACTGTATACCGTTTCGTTATCCAGTGAGCGATTTTCTGATTTGAGATAATCCGAAACCGACTTGGCAGAAAATGTGTTACCGATATTATTTAAAGTATATTTTACTACACGTTCCAACTGATCGATCTTTTTTATTTGGCCTCGTTTAACAATATCGGAAAAAACAGTTGAGTTGTATATATCTCTGACTATTGTATACACTTCGTCAGTGCTGTACTTTTGCAGATGCGTAGCAGGGAATCCCCCTAACCGAATGTAGTTGGGCAGTTCCTCATGAGGGCTTCTGACAGTATCATATTCCGCTTTGAACGTGAGATACTCCTTGAATGAAAGAGTAAAAATTCTAAAGGAAATATATCTTCCTGTCAAATATGTGGAGATCTCAGAGGACATCATTCTTGAATTTGAGCCTGTGACATAAATATCCACATCAAAATCGGATACAAGTGAATTTATCGTTTTCTCCCAGTTTGGAATTTCCTGCACTTCGTCAAGGAATAAATAGGTTTTTGAGTCTTTCACCAAATGTTCCTTTAGGTCAGCGTACATTTGCTTTGCAGTCATATCATCGTATTCCATGGAGTCATAGCGGCGGGTGACGATCTGTTCTTCAGAAATACCTTGCTCTGTTTTCAGCTTTTCTATGAGCATTTTCAAGATCGTTGATTTGCCGCAGCGGCGGACGCCTGTCAGGATCTTTACGAAGGGGGTGTTGGCGTAGGACATTATTTGGTCAATATATGTGGGACGGTTGATCGTGGGAATCACCTCCTGAGGGGGTTGTGGTGATAATGATTATACCTCAAAATATCAGAAATGTCAATATATTTTGCGGTTTTAAACCGCAAAATTCTAATTATTTCGTGTTTTTACGACAAGATAACAATCTACAAATGTACCACACGAATCAATACTTTTATTTAAAATAGGCACTGATTCAATCACTAACTATTTGTATTCCGCCACCTACTTCATCGCATTCAATTACATAATGTATATGAGCGTGCACCCTAATTTTTTTCTTGATTCTTTGAATGTGTTCTTCAAGTTCTGCCTTGTCAAATGGGATATAGATATCATTTGTGATGTTGTATAAAATTCTGCCATCATCATCTTTTTTACACTGTTTCTCGATTTCATTATAACTTAAATCAATAAACTCGACTGAAATATCTGACAGATGACAATGAACTAATCTGTGATCAACTAAATAAAAATGATTATTACCATTAGGGAATTTAATATGCTTCATATTTTTGGTGAAGTTTTTTAACAACTCTTTATCTTCTTCGCCCCAAAATACATCACGGTTGCCAATAAAAGTATCTGCATCTATATCCATATCTTTTATTAATGTTACTAAGGTTTTCTGTTTAGTTCTATCATTATATTTGACTTCTTTGATAATAAGCGCATTATTGAGTATATGAATATACAAATTTAGGAGTGCTGAGTGAATGAAATTGACAATATAGTGGTCTAACTTTGAATCATTTATAAAAGAGCTTGGTAATGTAAACTCACATATACACACTTTTTGTTGTACATACTCTTTATCATTTTGTAATTCTTTTTCAAACAGACATGAATTTTCATCTACCTTATCTTGAAAAGCCTTTTTAATATTTTCTATAAACTTATTTTTTGTGACATCGGTAACTGCATTTTCTTTTCCTGATGCAATTTCTTCTTTTTTATACTTTTCACTTAGTATATCTTTTAATAATTCTGATTTTTCCTGAGCGGAAGCGGATTCTTTTCCAGAAAAGAATAGGGAATGATATTCTTCGATTAGTTTAATTATCCCCTTATCGTCATCTCTAAAATAGCGTGTGAAAATAGAGAAGGTATGATTTCCAAATAAGGAAAGTACTATTTTGCTGATATCATCGTTATTCCAGCATATATAGATAGCAGTAAATACAAAAAAATCATTTATTACATCATCTATTATTAAGCACTTCGCTTCTTCGGGAGGCATTTTTTCCCATCTCATAAGATGATCATATACAAATGACAAGTTTTTGGACAAAAAGTCTGGTAAATAAATATAATATAAAAAATCCTTAATTTTACCTTTATTGCTGTTAAGAATCTCAATTGCATTTTTTTGAGTTTCTGTTCCTTTAATTAGATCTTCTCTGCAAGCCAAATAGTATAAATATACACATGAAGTAATAAACATAACTTGATATTCATCCATTTTATCTTTATCACGATAACCAAACCAATTAAAAAATCTATTATTAAGTATCTCAGTCTCCCCTTCCTCGATAAGAGTTTTTATAAACTCGCAAAATTCCCTTAGAATTTCTGTTTTTTTCTTTTTATCAATTTGATCTTGGGAGTAAAACAGCAAGTCTTTCAAGTCTTCATATAAAAAATTGACCAACTTTTTGCGATTGAACTGAGCGTAAGAACTGTTATTTTTTATCAGAGCATAGTATATAGATGAAGTATAATATTTTAGTCCAAAACAATTAAGAGATCTCTCTTTATTATCTACAATTATAATTTTTTTGTTATAAAAAAGGTGACTATGGAATTGGTAAAACCAAGTACTGTTGTACATTTGTTCTTCAGAGATCAATTTCATTGATTTAAAGAATTCTGTTGAAATATTATCCCAAATTGATAAAGCAACAATGAATTTTTTTGAATTTGAAATTTTATAACAGTCACATATAAAATCTAAAATTATCACTATTGTATCCGATTTTTTCTTTTCATATAAATTTATAAATAGATCAGAAATGACCAATTCGATTTCTTCAAGCAATTGAGATTTGTTATCGTCAAATTGCAAATCAAGTTCTTTTTCAAAAACCTTCTTTATAATGTTCAAATTTTCTTTAAGATGTATCGTACTGGTGATATTCTCGTTTTCTAAAAGAGAAATTCTAAAATTATCCATTCCAATTGTACGATAATTCTCAATTATATACGATTCAATTTGATTTTTGATTTCTCTTTTACCCAGAAAAATAACAAACAAATCTTTCACTAAAATAATTGATATTACAATACTTAAAAAGAAAAATGCAATCGAGGTATTAAAGAGATTAAACGAAACAGCTATAAAATTTATAAAAGTGATAATTAAACTGAAGGTAATAAGTCTTTGATGTTTAAAAATATGTGGTTTTAGTTGAGAAATATATCTGGTAACTGATATTCCAAATATACTATCTGAAACTACCCCAGAGGCTAAAGCGATTATAGCTATGCTTATGGTTGATAAAGTTGCTTGTGTAGTAAACAAGCTGAGCAGCAAGTCCTCCTTGCCGTTTATACGCAATGCCAAAATATCCGGAATTTTTATGATCGAAAAATCGGCTAATATTGATGCAATAAATATGATAGAGATAACTAAAATAACCGTTATTTCCCAAATTAACTTTGATGTTTTGGATTTATTCTTCATGAAACCACCTATAATCTTAATACATTATAAAAAGCCTTTTTCTTTACGCCACTCCCTTATACCGTGTATAAACATACTCATAGATCTTTTGACGATATGCGGAAACACTAACTTCATCATAGCACTCAGGCAGCTGCTCCCACAAGATGTCACGGATCAAATTATCGACCTCAGCTTTCGTTTCCTGCTTGTCTGTCCAATGGTCAAGCTCTGAAATCTTTTCTTTGATTTTTGCGAGAAGCGATACAGAAACTTCTTTCAGCTTTTTAATATCATTCTTGCTCAAATCGTCACGAAAAAGCATATCGTAAAATGAAAGTTCTTCGTCGCTCTTAAATCCTTCACGAACATATCGCAGTTCTTCTTCGTTCATTTGTTTTGCAAGATCCATTAAGTCCATAAATGTTTTTTCGATATTAGTGCGATCCTGCTCGTTATTATATTCTTCAATAATTTCACGGTATCTTTCGTAATAGTTTATTCGGTTGGGATTTGTGAAAAGCATGCTGTTCAATTTATGCTGAATAACAGAATCCAAGTCTTTCATAACAAGATTTTTTCTTTTCACTCTGGCAAATTCTCTGCGTAGAAGATCAAAATCTATGGCACTGATATCAAAGCGACGTGAAGCTTCAGCTGTTGTATCGGGCTGCTCTATTTCTACATACTGATTTATTATATCATTTATTTCTACCATAAGATCTGTGGTATCGACATGCTTGCGCTTTTTCTGAAGCTCGGCATATATGGCTGTTATTGCATCATACTCTTTTCGTGTTTGTACAGCGATATCTTTGCGGTCAGTATACTTAATAAGACGGCTTAGCTCCGAAGCATAGGTCGTAAATGTTTTTTTGATTTCAATACTGCCGCAGACAGCATTCGCACCTTCCCGAATGTAGGATAATTTTACAAAATCAACAGCATCAATCAGCATTTGCAGATCAAAATCATTTTCCGAAAGAAAATCCTTTGTCTTGCCTATAATTTCAAGTATTCTTTTAATGAGTTCTTCTTTATCAACAGTTGGATCGGTATTATCCCCGCCAGAATTTGCTGTATAATCAGCAAGAGCTTTTCTTAATGCCTTAACGATGCCTATATAGTCGATAATAAGTCCGTTGCTTTTTCCTTCTGCAACCCTATTTGCTCGAGCAATAGTCTGCATAAGGGTGTGAGCTTTTAAAGGCTTATCAAGATACAGACACGAAAGGCTCTTAACGTCAAAACCTGTAAGCCACATTGCACATACAAATACTACACGAAGAGGATTTGAAGAATCCTTGAATTCTTTGTCAAGCTCACGTTTTTCCATTTTGCTGCGGTGATATTTAATATCAAGATTCCATTTCTTGAAGGTCTGGATTTCGTTCTGTTCCTGACTGATAACAACAGCCATTTCCGTTTCTTCCATCCATTTCAGTTTTCGTTCAAGCTCTTGTGCCTCCTGTTGTGTCGCTGCTTTTATCTTGGATTTAAGGCTCCTTATTTCTTCCTGCCAATATTCAGAAACAAAATTATACATACGGACACAGGTAACTTTGTTTAAGCAAACAAACATAGCTTTTCCGCTTGTCCATAAGTCGGAATAGTGACTGACAAAATCATGGGCGATCGATCTCAATCTCGGTTCTGCCGTCAAGAGATGTATTTCCTTCGCAAACTCGGCTTCCAACTTCTCCTGCTGATCTACGTCAATATCCGCATTTTCAATAGCTTCAAGAATTTGATTTGTAATTTCAGGATTATGCAGATCAAGGATCTTTTCTCCGCGGTTTTCATAGTATAGCGGAACGGTTGCACCGTCCTCCACCGCACGTTTAAAGTCATAAACCGATACATAGCCGCCAAAGGTGCGAGCGGTGATATTATCACTTGACAAAAGCGGAGTGCCAGTAAATCCAATTCGAGCAGCAGTAGGAAGCAGCTTCATCATATTGTCGGCAAAGACACCGTATTGGCTGCGGTGAGCCTCGTCCGACATAATGATAATATCATGGTCGGGATAAATAGGCTCTGCATCGGTTTTATTAAACTTATGTATCAGTGTAAAAATAAAGCTGGGATTTCCCTGCAGATTTTTGACAAGATCATCTCCACTCGCTGCGATAAACTGCGATGCCTTTGT
>JAAVIG010000108.1 GCA_014796735.1 Oscillospiraceae bacterium | reverse complement strand
TGATTTGCAGCTATTGTCGCAGAGGGGGCAAAAACAATATTATCTGGATTTTGAATATTTAACAATTCCGCCATTAAGATGCGTGTTTCATCAACAATTTTCATAGCATTTGTGGCTACTTGATAGCTCCCCCTTCCGACATTAACGGCTGAGCTACGTTGAATAAAATCCACAGTTGAATAAACGCAATCGGGTTTTGGAAAAGTAGTAGCTGCATTATCCAAATAAATCATTTTAAGACTCCTTAATGAATAATCTCTTTAATTAGTTTTGCTAGAATAGCTAGTTGCTCATTAGATTCTAAAGCATCATTATATTCATCAAATACTGAGCGAAGGTTGTTTAAGGCAGTTTTACCTAAAGGAGAAATATCGTCCACTGAAAAGTTCTTTTCGTACACACTGTCGCCATCCTGAATCAGAAGTTTGCTTTGTTTTGATGTATTTTCAGTTTCTCTATATTCAGTAATGCGTTGAATCGATTCACTTATACTTTCAATGAATTTATCTGCTACAGAATCATTCCAATCTGCAATTTGAATTGCTGTAAAAGCAGTAACTAAATCATCAATTAAAGCATCATCGTCATAGGAACATACCCTTTTAACGATTGACAGAAGTTGATTGGAATTGTTATCAAACATATGGTTCTTAGTGTAATCAGGTAATTTTTTGTACCAAATCATTGCTGCGTTTGATAATGTTCCTTTATAGTTTTGAACAAAAATGGTTGTGAGTTTTAGTCCTAATTCTTTCTTGCAAGTAGCAAGATGGGAATCTAAAGTTTCTTTTGCAGATCGAATACTATTAAAGCTTTCTATATAATTGCTATTATCAATACCCGAAACAAAAGTTTGAAATAATAATTCCCTAGCATTAATTTCAAATTTTAACAGCTCTGAACGTATGATTAATGTCTTTCTGTTTATATCTTCAATCTTGCCGTTTTTATAAAGCTTTTTGCACTTCTTAGAGTACTCTGGTAAGCTTCTAACCCAATTTTGCATTGCTTTTACGACAGAGTAGGATTTATTAACACTCGAATCTTTAATATCAGTATTATTTTCAAATAGTTTTTCAAGGTCATTAAGATGCTTTTCTTTTTCTTGAGTCCCTGTTTCAATAAGTAAATAATAGTTTTCTGGGGAGTCGTTTAAGCTGTTCAAAATACCTGAAGAAAGCTCTACTTCTTTATCCTTGAAATATAGAACCACGTTATTTTTGTATTGCCTTAAAACATAAGCTAAAAAAAGTGGTATTAGACCTTTACGAACACCATATGGTGGAGCATATAGTGTTTGGTATAAGTCAGAAAAGTTTACTTTTTTCTTTTCGCAATTTGTTGTAAATCTTTTGATAATATTAAGTACTGAAGTAATTCCTTTATCTTCAACATTTGCAGATTTATAGAGTCCTGTATATTTAAATGTAGAATTGAATACACTTACTTCTGGACCATAACCAGTGATTGTAGGAATTTCATTATTATCAGAATGTTCAAGTATCCAAGCAACAACAATATCTCTCCCCTTCATATTTTGAGTGTTAAGAACTTTTTTGTTGACCATTTCATTGTTTATGATTGGTGTTAAATTGTAAAGGTTATTGCAAATAGTGGAAAGTTCTCTGCTCAAAGATACATTATTAGTTATTGTTAACTGTTTTTCGCAATTAAAAAACTCACTGTGTTTGCTTGAAGGTCCAAATAAATCATCAATTATGGTTTTAATTCTTTTTTTATTATCTTCGTCAAATATTTCAAGTTCTTTGAGATAGTCCGAATCAGATTCGTTTTCTATTTTAAGCTGTGAAATTGCAATTGCACGTTTAAGTAAATCATGTGATTTAAAAGACAATTTAGAAAGGCAAATCACAATATTTGGAGTGTCAGTAAATGTTTTGATTTTCTCTAAAACAGACTCCCTTTTGGTACCGTCAAAATCCAATATATTAATAATTAGTCCATCTACTTGATATTCCAAAAGGAGTTGCTTAGCGTTTCTTATCCTGATAAAAGTAGTGGCTTCTATATATATCTTTTTGAAATATCGGAACATAGTAAATCTATCATTGTACTCTCTCGGTATTGCAAAGCCAAGAGAGTAGTTTTGTTCAAGAATTTCGCAGATTTTATACTTAGTATTATTTTTCTTAATATTGTTTTCAATGGCGGTATTTACATTTACTCCATTATCTGTAAGGAGAACATATTCAAGCGATTCTCTCTGATTAACAATTTGTTTTTTAAGCAGTTCTTTAATAGCCTTGCTGAACACTTTGTCGTCCAACATCAAACATGCTTTTATATGTACAGGAATAGCCTTCAGCTTGTCATCGGCAATTATATTAATTATCGCAATAGTTTTGAGAATCTTGATTTGAGTATTACTTGTTGCTTTTTTGATTGCAGCAGAGGTTTTTGACCAAGAACTATAAACTTTATTATTGAATATTTCCTTTTTAAATAGTTCTTCAAAATAGTCATAAATATAATCAACCGTGATAAATTCAAATGAATCTCTTTTTTTTTCAACAAAAGATTTTAGCGAATAATCATCATTTTGTGATAAAAATGTAAATAGGGTGCGTTCGTTTTGCCCAACTATTTCGCTAACATGCAGTAAGGCATAAGCACTTATTGGGGATAATGGAAAACATCCATATACTATTTTTTTCTTGTAAATATCATCGCTTAACTCATTAAACACTCCAACAGCCGAATAGCAGTTTATTGCACGTTGAAATGCTTCATCGTTTTCTTTCCTAAAATCATAAAATGTAGATTTCTTGACGATTGCATTTGCTATTAATTCGTAGCTTTGTTCGGAGGATGATATAAAATGAATTGTTTTAAATCTGCCCTCAACAGCTTTAAAGCTGTCACTTGATGAGTAGTCAAGAATGCCTTTATGAGTTACACAAGTAAAATGAATTTGAGTTTCGCCGCTTCTTGTAGCTGCTTCTGTCATATCTTGAATGATTTTAAAATTAAGCATTTTGCTTTTATCAAGATTTGCTTCAAGGAACTTACTAAACTCATCAAATATAATGTTGATGCCAGTATACTGAGTTTGCTTCCGAAGCGCATCTGCAATATCAATATACATTTTTACAATATCCATATTTGTTAATGGATTAAATTCAGTTCCTACAGCAATATTTGTGTAGACAGTGCAAAAGAGGTCGTAATATTCTCTGCTGAATTGTTTTAAACCGATGGTGAGATCATCTATATTTTTTTTCACTTTTTTTAATTCAAAGCGAAGTGTCTTATATGCTTCTGGATATGAAATTTTCCATTTTTCAATAGTGGCAAGGGCAGAATCAAAGTATGTGGAAGGTAACAACTGTTGTAAATTAGCCCTTGATAAAGCGTCTTGTATGGCAAGCATAAAAGATTGATTTATATCATTTGAGTTGCTATTAACAATAACTGGCAATGTTCTGATTTTGGATTCAACTATGGTTTTAGCTAAAACCCCAATTTCTTTATCTATACTGCTAATTTTTTTGCATACTTCGTTAAGAACAGACAATCCTATTTTATTTTTCTTTTTATCTGCAGAGGCTAAATCCAAAGAGGTAAGAGCTGTTAATATCAGTAATAAATGAGACTTTCCTTTTCCGTACGGACCGACAAGAATAGTTGCTCTGCTTTGCGGTTCATTGTTGAAGTAGAAAGAGCGCAAAAAATCACCAAGTATTTTTACAGATTGCTCAGTAGGAATATATGACTTGATTTTATCAATTCTGTTTAAGTCATACTCTAGATTTATAGAAGCCTGAAAGCCTTCTTTAATTCCCAAATAATTTGAATACTGCATTAGTATTACCTCGCTTGCAATTTCTCGTAGTATTCTTTCATAATTTCTGCAGAAGACATTTCGGTAGTAACATAAACCATATCTAATCCTGCAGTTCTATTTATTGTTATCAGTCCGATTGCTCTAAGTTGATCCAAATATTCATTGATTGTTGAACGATTTAGATTAAAGACTCGTCCAATATTGTTAGGAGACTTCCACATTTCATCAATACTTACAGAATTTTTTTCATACTCTAAATTCTGTTTTATTACATAAAGAATTGCATATTTATCTAAAACATCTTTTGAAGGAATGCTTTTATCAAAATTACCTCTATTGTTCTTTTTGAGAAGTCCTAACTCAGATAAGGGGGAACCCAAATTATCTTCGGGATCACCAGAATGATCTGCTTCCTGATACATACGGATAACACTTGCACAATCGTCTCGCAAAGAATTGAATGAATAAGTCACACCTTGCTCAAGTCGCTTGTTGAGATAATCCTTGCACATTTCGTACATGTTTTCACGAGTAAAGTCTTTGCCGTCATATTCATTAAAAAAGATATTCCATATCTCACATAACCCTTGTTTATTACGAACAATGTGATAATGAATTAAAGATAAAGTAAAAACATCATCAAAAAAAGGATCATATTGTTCGATAATTTTGCCAAAATCTTCAGTTATAAACTGCTGCCTTGCATGATTTCCACCAATGTTTTGTTCTACACAGAGATGAGTCGCTTGTAACCAATAACGAATCGATTTTACCATTTTACTACCAACACCTAATATCTCCATTACATCGGATCTTGAAAATAGGTCAGGGTAATCTTTAACGCTTCTCATTCCTTTGCGGAGCCATCCTTCGCGAATATTAAAAGATTCATTTCCTTTGAGTTTAACTTTTTTTATGTAATCAGTCATTTCCTGAATATCCTTTTCCTCTGGGTAATAATACACGGCGCATATAGCAACCACCAGTATAGTGATTTATACAGTCAAAACAATGTACACACTTGTTTTCGTTGATCTCATAATAGTAATCAAAATCAGATTCGCCATTTTTAATTAGCTTAATAGCATTGTGCTTACAAGCGTTTTCACAAGCGTGACAACCTGCACATAATTGGTATTTTGTGATTTGGCACTTAAACTTCAATTCGATTTCAACTATTTTTGTTCGTCTTGCAATAGGTGTGTTTAGAATAGATATTTTCAATTCATTAGTGCCTATTCTACCTTGAAGTTTTATAATTGGGAGTTTAGTATTAAAATCTAAAATGTAAACTTCTCCCAATCTTGATTTGCCCATATCAAAATTTAAGATTCCAAAAGGTTTAAATAATTCATAAAGTTGTTCAGTTATAGGCTTGTTCAAAACATAATTGAAACTTTTTGAGTCAGTGGCACATGGCTTAAAATTAATAGCAACATTTTTACTAAGTTCGATGCCGGCTCCTCCTTGGCGCGCCTTCCAGCCTCCATCAACAACATATTCTGCAGGATCCTTTTTCCCCATTTTTACAGCAAATTTATATAAAATGTCATAGAATTTTTTATATAGATCTGGCATATATACACTTGCAAGAAATTGTGACCATTGACTATTATTGGGACAGCACCAGCAACCGACTCTGGTATATCCTAATTTGTATGCATCGTTAAAGTCAATTTTGGTAGTTAAAATATAAAGCCAAATGTCATAGTCTATCCAGTCAATAATTGGAGAGGCCACCATTTGTTTGCTTATTTTCTCACCATCGGATGAACGCTCATATTTATTTCTGCTAACAGATTCACTTCTTCTAATACCATAAAAAGTTAAAATTTTTTTTTGGTCAGCAAAGGTACTCTTTATTTTCTCTCCAATAAATCCCGTTTTGAAAATAGTACAGCACCAACGCAGTGTACGACTAGGCGGACCAAAAGTTTCGCATAGATTAAAAAAATCCTGCTCTTTATTCTCTATGGAAAGCATAGGAGTCTTTTTATTTTTTTCTCTAAAGCGTGCTATATACTCATATGTGTGTGGAAATTCAAGAGTGGTATTTCCAAAAATGTGGATGACAGACGGATTTGCAAGTGCTTTGCGAACCAAATCACTAACAACTGTTGAATCTTTTCCACCAGAAAAAGAGACAAACGCAGAGTTTATTTTATCATTTAAGTATTCTGATGATATACCATTAATATATTGTTTTGCCTCAGTTGTAATGGATTCAAAATGTGTTTTGTTTGCTAATATCCATTTATCTATATATGCATTAAAAGCATTATAGGAGTTATGTTCTTTATATTTGTCTATTTCTTTACGAATTGTGTTTGAATCTAATTGTTTCACATCCGAAATTTTGAGAGGTATTTTTTTCCCATTAACATAGTATCTATTTCCCGATCCATTCCAAACAGAATCGTTAATAAAAGCAAGGGGTTTGTTTAAAATTATCTCTATCAGTAATCTTTCTTCAGGAAAAACTGGTCTTACATCGGAAGTAAAATATTTACATTCATTTTGACACACAGGACATATCGAATTATATGTAGGAACATTACATTTTTTACACCAGAACAATTCGCTTTTTATTTCTGTGCGTTTTCCACAAACCGGACATTCACTTTGATTGACACTTAAATTGCAATTTGTACAATAATAACTTATCATATATTACCTATTATCCAGAATTCTTTTTCTCTTATTTATAAGCTATATATCAACACTTTCATAAACTGAAGATTAAGAAAAATATATGAGATAGTTGAATATAGAACTTACGTTTTACATGAGTTTTCATAATCTAGTCAGCAGATTGCTTATCTTGCCAATTTTTTCAAACAAGGTTTAGTGGTAAATGTGCTAATTATCAAAACCCTTATTTTAAAAAATATAATTATTCATTTTATATTATACCACATCTTGTGAGATAAATCAAGGCGCAATATGTGACTACTTGGTATCGAATTAAAACTTCATAAATTGTGGTTTTGATAGGTTGACAAAACAAGAATTATATTTGGTAGAAATATCAAAAACTGTATACGCAAAAAGTCATATTTTAAATTTTCACCGAAAATGCACTTTAGCTTGCCTAACTGTTAAAAGATTTGGATGTAGAAAACAAATAATAAAACCCAACCATAGTCAAGCATATTTGTAGCGGCAGTTCGCGGAATTGGGATACCATTCCAAAAAGATTCTTTGATTACATCCCTAAAAGTTATAACCATGTAGTAAAATGCACCTTTTCATTTTTCGGTTTTTGGAATGCAAAATGAAATTTCTTAAGGGAAATTCAAGAAAAATGATATGAAAACGAAGCGACTGTGAGTGAAGCGATAGGAGAATCCTGTTCCTGTTTTTTTGAGAGTGAGTTTTTTTACAGCCCATTAAGTTTCAAAACTGCAATTTTAAAAGAATAACATTTATCAAAACTCAGGGGCGACTTGCCCCTAAGTTGCTTAAAGGTCAGATTTTACTCCCTTTGCCAAGTTTGTATTGAAAATGCCAAATAAGGCAAATAGCAATTAATACAATCAATACATGTACTCTGTGTTTCACGGAGTACCAAGTAAAAAATCTCAATACAGAATCTGGTCGCTATGGTTTCAAGATTGAGTAGCATAAAAAATACATCGGCGGCATATAAGTCACCCAGCTCTGTTTTAGGGCTAGTGGTAGGTCATCCCCAAACAGGGCATCATTCAAAACTACCATTTCAGTAGTTTGGATACTAATACCCACTTAAAAAGTAGCAAAGCTCCCTCATGCACTGTATTGGACATACATACCCACCGCCTTTGGCGGTCCTTTGGCAAAGCCGAAGGATTTTGACAGTAGATTTTATCTACTGTCAAAAAGGGTATTAGTATGAATCATCATTTGATGGAGTAACAAAACGTTACTGCATAAAATCAAAACCACATTACATAGCATTAATGTAACGAAAACTTTAAAATTTCAGACTCATACATTCATAACGTCCCTTTACCCTTGATTTTCATGCTCATATGTCAGTAAATTCTTTACATCATTTTTGGTTTCGATATAAAGTGGAAAATTATCACCATATGTACTTCTTAATGATAAAAGTGAATCTTTTGCCCATTTCAATAGTTCAACCATTCTCGCCCAAAGAGGATCATCAAATATTGCTTCTCTATCAAAATTCCAGTCTTTATACAATGTTTTGTCATTATGCGCATATATTTTGTCTCGCATATTTCTTATATCTTCAATCAAATTTTGATAACCATTGTACTCTTTCCGAATTTTGCACAAAACTTCTTTAGCCGCATCCCTGTATTTACTCTACTCCACTATGTTTAAGATTTTCTTAATCCCAATAGCATCTTTGCTTTCATCAAACACTCGCGCAGCTTGCATTATCATTGAATATCTAAGCGAGGTAATTACTCCTACCCAAAAATATGGAGCTTTATTAATAAAATCTAAATGTTTGTCAAAGAATTCTAACACATATTCAAATTGTAATGCATCGTTCAAAGCTGATCCCACATCAAATTCTAAAACAGTTAAAAGCTTTTGTATATCGTCTTTATTGTTCCAATCAATTACTGTATATTCTTGTTCCATGTTAATACCAAGCCTAATTAAATTGTTCTAATTTCAATACCGCAGTGCTTGTCAGATACACTGTAATATGAAATGTAAATTTTGAAACACAAGCTGAATAGTTGTAAAACTACATTATAAAAGAATGTAACAAAATAACTGCCACTTTCAGAACCAAAAAAAGCTCAAGTTTGGCAGGTAATCAGCTCGTTAAAATGTTTTATGCTTTTATTCCTACTGCACATCTATAGAAAAGCCTATCCTTAATAATATTCTTAACAGGATCAGGTATTCTTTTTGAATCGTTAATAGCTTCTGAAACCATTTCTTTTATACTAAATTTTTTGCGTATATCATTTATTGCATCTTGTACG
>JAAVIG010000107.1 GCA_014796735.1 Oscillospiraceae bacterium | reverse complement strand
GGAAACTATGCTGTTGTCGCCGTAATTATTGTTTGCCATCGAATAAACTCCGTTTAAATAATCTTCCGCTTTACGCAGTCTTAGGTTATTATATCACAAAAAAAATTTAATTACAAGTTTTTGACGGGAAATTTTTGTTTATGCAATCATATACACTTATTATACATATCGCTCCGCATTACCGAAAAACTTTTGCCAAACTGCATAAAATTTTAAAAAAACCCATTTTTTTCTTGACAATTTTAGTATATTAAATTATAATAGTTAATGACAGTTTTCTATAAAAGACGTTTCAACGTCACAATACGTTCGTTTTCGGAGCGGTATTCGCAGTAAACATATACGTATCGCATGAATACATGCTCTTGACGGCAGAAAAAATTTGGAGGCAACTAATAATGAGAGTTTACAATTTTAGCGCGGGTCCGGCAGTGTTACCGGAAGAGGTTCTTAAAAAAGCGGCGGACGAAATGCTTGAATACGGTTCTTCGGGTCAGTCCGTAATGGAAATGTCTCACCGTTCAAAAGAGTATCAGGCAATTATCGACGCGTGCGAGGCTTCTCTGCGCGAGGTAATGAATATCCCCGACAACTACAAGGTGCTTTTCCTTCAGGGCGGTGCTTCCATGCAGTTCGCAATGATACCTCTCAACCTCATGGTAAAAGGCAAGGCTGACTTTGTTGTAACGGGACAGTGGGCTACAAAGGCATACAAGGAGGCTCAGAGATTCGGAACAGCTAACGCGGTTGCTTCCTCTAAAGATAAAACTTTCTCCTATATTCCCGAGCTTGACGAAAGCAAATTTGACAAGGATGCAGATTACTTCCATATCTGCCTTAACAACACCATTTACGGAACAAAGTTCCCCAAGCTTCCCGAAACGGGCGACGTTCCTTTGGTTGCCGATATGTCCTCATGTATTCTTTCCGAGCCTGTTGACGTAAGCAAATTCGGTCTTATTTATGCGGGCGCACAGAAGAACATGGGCCCTGCCGGTCTTACAGTTGTTATTATCCGTGAGGATCTTATCCGTGAGTTCCCCGAGGACAGCAAGGTTCCCACAATGCTCCAGTACAAGACTCACGTTGACAACGGTTCAATGTTCAACACACCTCCCACCTATGCTATTTACATTCTCGGACTTGTTCTTGAATGGATAAAGAGCAAGGGCGGACTTTCGGCAATGAAGGAGCTTAACGAAAAGAAAGCTAAGGTTATCTACGATTTCCTTGACAGCAGCAAGATGTTTAAAGCTACCGTACAGGGCGCGGATCGCTCTCTTATGAATATTCCTTTTGTGACCGGCAATGATGAACTTGACGCCAAGTTTGTTGCGGAAGCAAAGAAAAACGGCTTTGTCAACATCAAGGGTCACCGTTCGGTAGGCGGCATGCGCGCTTCTATTTACAACGCTATGCCTATTGAGGGCTGCGAAGCTTTGGTTAAATTTATGGCAGAGTTTGAAAAGAACAACTAAGCGGAAAGGAAGCATTATAACATGTATAATATTCAAACATTAAATAAAATAGCCGCTTGCGGCACCGATTTAATGGATAAGTCCAAGTACAATATCGGAGAAGACATTGCTAATCCCGCCGCTATACTTGTACGCTCCGCTTCCATGCACGAAATGGAATTGGGTGACGATCTGATCGCCATCGCAAGAGCGGGCGCGGGTACAAACAATATCCCCATTGACAAGTGCAGCGAAAAAGGTATCGTTGTGTTCAATACTCCCGGCGCAAACGCCAACGCGGTTAAGGAGCTTGTTTTAGCGGGACTGCTGCTTTCCAGCAGAAGGATCCCCGCCGCTATAGATTGGGCAAAAACCCTTAAGGGTAAGGGCGACGAGGTTGGAAAGCTTGTTGAAAAAGGCAAGAGTCAGTTTGCGGGTCCGGAGCTTAAGGGCAAAAAGCTTGGCGTTATCGGTCTCGGTGCTATCGGCGCGTTGGTTGCCAATGCCGCTGTAAATCTCGGCATGGAGGTTTACGGCGCCGATCCCTATCTTTCGGTTGTGGGCGCGCTTCACCTTTCCACAAAAATAAAGTATGTAAAATCCAACAAGGAAATATATGAAAACTGCGATTATATTTCCATTCATGTACCCTTGACCGCCGATACAAAGGGCATGATCAACGCCGAAACAATCGCTTCAATGAAAAAGAACGTCCGTATTCTTAACTTTGCACGCGGCGATCTGGTTGACGATACCGCCGTTATCGAAGCGCTTAAGAACGGCGGCATGGCGGCGTATGTTACCGACTTCCCTACCGACGCGCTTATCGGTGTTGACGGCGTTATCGCACTTCCCCACCTTGGCGCTTCCACTCCCGAAAGCGAGGACAACTGCGCGGTAATGGCGTGCAATCAGCTTATGGACTATATCGAAAACGGCAATATAACCAACAGCGTAAATCTTCCCAATGTTTCAATGGCAATGACGGGTGATGCGAAGGTATGTATTATCCATAAAAATGTTGAGGGTCTTATCAATAAGATTTCCGCAGTAACAGCCGGAGCTAAGATCAATATCGAAAACATGGAGAGCAAGTCCAAGAAGGATTACGCTTACACTGTTCTTGATGTTAAGGGCAAAACCGACGGATTAGCTGAAAAGTTTGAGGCTATTGACGCGGTTCTGGGCGTTCGTATTATTAAGTAACACATTATAAAAATAAGGACTGCTGTTTAGGTCGATATTATTAAAAGTTTCGACCAACTGAAACGCGGCGTCTGCCAAACAGTGCGCATGAAAGCCATACTCGGATATATCGGATATGGCTTTTTTTATATACGAGGTACAGACACAAAATGATTAGGATTGCAATATGTGAAGATTCCCCCGAGGAGCGGGACTATATATCCGACACAGTTCGCACTTGGTCAAAACAATCCGGAACGGCTGTTGATCTGTCCACATTTTCATCTGCTGAGGCGTTCTTATTTCATTATGATGACGAAAAAGACTTTGATATTCTTCTTCTTGATGTTGAGATGAACGAAATGAACGGCGTCGACCTTGCAAAACATCTGAGAAATGAGGACAACCGCTCTCAGATCGTCTTTATCACGGGTTATCCGGACTATATGGCGCAGGGCTACGATGTTTCGGCGCTTCATTATCTTCTCAAACCCGTTATGCCTGACAGGATCGCAGAGGTGCTTAATCGCGCAATGCGTAATATTGGCAAAATCGGGCGCTCTATCTCCCTGCGTAAGGACGGAAAGACCGAGCGGGTATTTGTCGATCAAATCGTTTACGCAGAGATTATCTCTCATCGAGTGGTCTTTCAAACGCTTTCGGACACCTATGAGGCACGTATGACTATCACCGAAGCAAAACAGCTTTTAGGCGACGAGTTTATTCAATGTCACCGCTCCTATATAGTCGCGCTGAAGTTCATAAAAAATGTATGCAATTCGGAAGTGACGCTTGACAACGGTGCGGTGATCCCTTTGTCACGTCAACTGTATAAGGAAGTAAACTCCGCTTTTCTGTCCTATTACGGTGTTTCAAAATTTGAAGATTAAAATGTATGAAAGGAAAGTGTTGATATGCTGCTGTTTGATAAACTTTTCGGCAAAATAATAGATCGCCGTATAGCCGCATATCAAAGCGATCTTATTGAAAAGCACTGTCAGGAGGTTCAGAATATTTACAAGACTATGCGCGGCTGGCGGCACGACTATCACAACCACATTCAGGCTATGCTTGCGCTGACCGAAAAGCCCGATCAGATACGTGAATATCTTCTGAAACTCAACGCTGACCTCGCACAAGTCGACACTGTAATCAAAACGGGAAATGTTATGGTAGACGCGATCTTGAACAGCAAAATATCCCTGATCGGCTCCTATAACATTACCGTCACCGCCAAAGCGGCAGTGCCGCCCGAAATTTCCGTATCTGAAATAGACCTGTGCGTTTTAATCGGAAATTTTCTTGATAATGCATTGGAAGCTTGCCTGAAACAACCCGAAAACGCAAATCGTTTTATCCGCATTTACGTTGGATTATTAAAAGAACAGCTTTATATCTATGTTGCCAACTCGACCGATGGCATGACGAAAAAGCTCGGCGGAATATATCGGAGCACCAAAAACAGTCCCTCTCACGGTTTCGGAATAATGCGAATAGACTCAATAGTCGAAAAGTACGGCGGCAGGCTCAACCGTCAGCATGATGAAGGAATTTTTGCTACCGAAGCAGTCCTGCCCTTGTAAGCACATTGCAATTCGCGCCGTTTTTTATACAATTCATGCTAAAAAACGCAAATCCCTTTTGACTGTGGTATAATATACACAAGTCAAAAGGGATTTTTTTACATAATAACAAGAAGGAGATATACCATGAAAACTCCGTCAAAACCAAAAACAAAACATCATATTTTTTCAAACATCGGTTACGCTTTTAAAAACATTTGGAAATGGGACAAAGCGTTCTATCTGTTCTTTCTTCCGCGTATACCGTTAAGCGTACTTTTTCCGCTGGCGGCAGCGTATTTTCCGAAGGTACTGATAGACTCGGTGGAAACGCAAAAGAGCATTCACACAATAATATGGATAATTGCCGCTTATTTCGGTGCGCTTTTATGCGTTCGGATATTCAACGACTTTTGCGGCACAAGACTTGATATGCGGCAGTATAATCTGTCGTGTCTGTACCAACACGCAATATGCGAAAAGTACATGAGAACCGATTTCTCAAACACCGACAATCCCGAGGCAAATATAAAATATCAGAACGCTATGAATGACGCCTGTTCCGGACAATGTGCGCCTGAGTTTATCTGGCATTCACTTCTTGGTCTTTTAACAAGTCTTCTTGGTATTTTTACTTACGGCTCAATAATCGCAGTCGTTTCACCTTGGATCCTCGCGTTATTATTCCTCTCGGCATTCATCACTTACTTGATGAGCCGTTGGCAGCGAAACTACATCGAAAAGAACAAAAACAATTTGGCGGCGATTGACCGTAAGATTTGGTATCTTTCGAGCTTTTCGGAAAAGTTTGACCATGCAAAGGATATCCGAATATATGGTATGTTCGATTGGCTCTCGAACCTATTGACGGGCTTTCAAAAAGAGCGGTTTGTATGGACAAAAAAGGTAAGTGCAAGAGAACTTGCGGGTAACTTAATAGGCGCGCTCCTTACCCTCATTCGCAGCGGCGCGGCGTATGCAGTCCTGATAGTAATGGTGCTCAGAAACGACATCGGCGCAGGCGACTTTGTGTTCTACTTCGGTGCGATAACGGGATTTTCCGTTTGGCTGAACGGTATCGGAGGCACGGTAAACGACATCGTTCACAAGAGCATAAAGATAGAATACTACCGAGAATACTTCGATATCAAGGAGAAATTCAACCATAATAAGGGCTGTTCGCTTCCGACAAAAGAACAGCTTCCCGTGGACATCGAATTGAAAAATGTTTCGTTTAAATATCCCTTCGTTGGTGAAGAAAAGTACGCCCTGAAAAATGTAAATCTGAAGATCGGAAAGGGAGAGAAACTTGCAATCGTCGGCGCAAACGGCGCGGGTAAAACAACGCTTGTCAAGCTGATGTGCGGGTTCTATTACCCCTCGGAGGGCAAGATCACGCTCAACGGTCACGCTATTTCCGACTATAACATAGAGGAATACTATTCCCTCTTCTCGGCGGTATTTCAGGACATCTACCTGCTGCCAGTTACGATAGCGGAGTTTGTATCTTCAAGCGATGACTATATCGACAGAGACAAAGTGCTTGCAGTTATTCGCAAGGCGGGATTGGAAAGCAAGATAAACTCTTTACCGAACGGTATAGATTCAAGACTCATGAAAGGCATATTTGACGACGGCATCGACCTTTCGGGCGGTGAAAAGCAAAAGCTTATGCTTGCGAGAGCACTTTACAAGGATGCACCCGTCATCATTCTCGATGAACCTACCGCCGCACTCGACCCTATCGCCGAAAACGAGCTTTATCTTAAATACAACGACCTCACTGAAAACAAAACCTCCGTATATATCTCACACCGTCTTGCCTCTACCCGTTTCTGCGATAGGATAATCTATATCGAAAACGGAGAGATAGCCGAAGTCGGCTCTCACGACGAGTTAATGAAGCTCGGCGGCAAGTACGCATATATGTACGATCTGCAAAGCCACTACTACAAGGAGGAAACAGAAAATGCGTAAAGATAACCCTAACATTCGGGCATTGAAACTTCTGCACTCTTTCTGCCCCTCTTATTTCCCTCTGCTTGCCGTAAAAACTCTGTTCAATAAGCTTACTCCCTATTTCAATCTCTATATGTCCGCTGAAGTCGTCAACGAGATCGTTGGTGCGCGTGACAAAGATCGTCTGATACTGCTCGTTGTGATTACCGTATTCGGCAATTTCGCAATTGCAATTATCGAAGGCATATTAAACCGCATATTCGGGCATAAAGAAACAATTCTTAATCAAAGGGAAACCGCTTATTTTAACCGCAAAACCCTTACCCTCGATTATGCCGATCTCGAGAATACCGAGGTCAGACAGCTCAGACGCAAGATCACAGAGTCCGCAAATATAAATTGGCACGGAAAACAGCTCCTTATGATGAGCGTAAGCTGCCTTGTTGACACAACTATAAGCGCGTTGCTGTCTCTGATACTTGGAACAGAGATGTTCGTACTGATCTTTGCCGCAGGATTCAGTTGGTATGCTGTGTTGTTTGCAGCTATACTTATAGCCGCTGTCGTTTTCAATATACGCTACAATTTCCGAATCAAGGACGTATTATCTCGCAATTCATATGAAACATCGCAGACAATGATAGACGAAAACCGTATTGATGACGCTGTAGATTGCTACAATATGGGCAAGGATGTTCGTCTTTACCGTCAGGATAAGCTGATAATGAAAATAAAATTATACTGCTTTGATCTCCACAAAAAAGCGTTTCGCGGCTTATTCAGCTCAAAGTTCCGCATTAATATTCCGCTGTCGATCGCGGGCACAATCCTTAAGATTGTGATACACATTTTCATCTGCGTCTGCGCCGTTGCAGGCGTGTTTGGGATAGGAAGCATCATAAAGTATGTCGAGTTTGTGGAAATTATCATTGGTTGCATAATAAGTTATTTTGCCGTGTATTCCGATATTAAAAATAACACGAAATTTGTTGAGGATTACCTTGCGTATTTCGACATACCGCAAAAGATGTATCAGGGAAAAATTCCGGTCGAAAAGTGGTTTATGTGTAAGGGCGGAGACAATGAATATGAAATCGAGTTCCGCAATGTGTCGTTCAAGTATCCGTCCGCCGATTTCTACGCGTTGAAAAATGTCTCCATGAAATTCAAGGTCGGTCAGAAACTTGCTGTCGTGGGAATGAACGGCAGCGGAAAAACAACGTTTATTAAGCTCCTTTGCAGACTTTATGATCCCACGGAGGGCGAGATACTTCTTAACGGTGTCAATATCAAAAAATACGACTACGACGATTATCTTTCTCTGTTTTCGGTTGTGTTTCAGGATTTCAAGCTTTTCTCCTTCCCTCTCGGACAAAATGTAGCGGCGAGTGCGCTCTGCGACACTGCTAAAGCAATAAGCTGTCTTGAAAAGGCAGGGTTCGGCGGGCGTCTGAACTCTATGCCCGACGGGATCAATACCTGCCTGTATAAGGATTTCGAGGAAACGGGCGTTGAAATATCCGGAGGCGAGGCGCAAAAGATCGCCCTTGCGAGAGCGCTTTACAAAGACGCGCCGTTTATAGTCCTTGATGAGCCTACCGCCGCGCTCGACCCGATAGTCGAGTTTGAGATATACTCGAAATTCAACGACATAGTTGAGGATAAAACGGCTGTTTATATCAGCCATAGGCTTTCCTCATGCCGTTTCTGCGACAGTATTGCGGTTTTTGACAACGGTCGGATAATTCAAAGGGGATCTCATGATGAGCTTGTAGCCGATGAGAGCGGAAAGTATCGCGAGCTGTGGTTTGCTCAGGCACAGTATTATACCGATACTCAGAATGTGCAGCGAAGTTAATAAAGGCAATATACGGCCTTTATTATTCTCCCGTAAGCAGCTCTCTCGGCGCAATCCTTTTCACCCTTAATGACATCAGGCAAGCGGCAGCAAACGCAAACAAAATCAACCCTATTCCCGCAATTATATTGAATCTAACAGGCACCGCAAAGGTGCATTTAACTATCCCTATTCCGCTAAAAAATAAGGATAACAGAGGATTGATGATCTGTGAGCTTATGAAAATTCCCACTGCCCCGAAAATTATTACCGACGGCATAAAGCTAATCGCGGTCTGTAGGATAAGCTGTTTTGTTGTAAAGCCAAGTGCCTTTAAAATGCCGTAATCACGTTTTTTACCGTTAAGAAGCGTTCTTACCAGCAGATACATTACAAATATTATTACAATACAGCTTAATATCATCACTGCCGCAACGATAACCGTCAACAGCAAAACATACATGCTGCCCGTTCCCTCAAGGATCGACAAATAATTAAGGGTAGCGTTTATGCTGCTGCCAAAACGCTCCGACACCCGGCTGTTGAAATCGTCTATATCCGTATCCGCAGTGAGATATATAAAGTACCCCACGTCTTGGAGACTGCCGATTTTTTCGTACCCCTCACGGGTAAGCATACAGTCCTTTCCCAGATTGTTGCTGTCCTGGCTCAATCCCGAAATGATATATTTCCGCTCATGTTCTCCGAGTTTAAGACTGATTTCATCGCCCACATCAAGTGCTATTTCCTTAGCGTATTTTGCGGCAATTACGGTCTCATTGTCGTATTTTGGAAAACGCCCCTCAATAATAACGCTTTGATTATTCATTTTTGAAAAATCATCGGAAACAGTCACAACCAAAGAAATGCCGCCAACATGTCCCAGCGTATTTTGTGTGTATTGATAAATTTTTTCCACACGGCTGTCCGATTCCATTGCATTAAGAAATTCATTTTCCGCCTCTATGTTGATTTTTATAAGGGAATCCGCGGTTTCTCCCGCAAACAAATCTATAAACGGCTGCATATCAATGATCGCATTCTCAAATATAACTCCCGAAAATACGAGAATAAGCGACAGCACAAGCATTGTGATACACATCGTAATATTTTGCTTCAATACCGAAAAAGCTGTTTTCAGCGCAAGCGCGATATTAAGCGGTGCTGTTGTTCTGTCCAGCGGAATGTGATTCTTTTTAAAATTGTGGGTTGCGATCCCTTGACGAAGCGCGGTTATCGGTTCGGTTTTTTTAATTCTTTTTGCGGAGCAGTATACCGCCGCCGTCACCACGCCGACAATAAATAAAATTGTTATCAGGCAAGGGAGCGGCAGAAATCTAACCGTGTAAGGAATACCGGTCTGTGCGATCATCATCTCGTTTACGGCAGGAAAAATACAGTATGACAGCGATATTCCCACAATCACGGTGACAAGCGCAATTCCCGAAAACTGTGTTATCAGCGCGGCAATAAGCTGACGGCTCGTATAACCGATAGCCTTCATCGCACCTAAATTCCGCATATCCTCCCGAATATAATTTATTACATTCGATGAAATAACCACAATTGCGATCAGTGCTGTCAAAAAAGCCATTACGCTCACAATTGCCGAACAGATCATCTGGGAAACATATCGGGATACGGTAATCATTTCGTAATAATTGCTTATAATTTCAAGCTCGGAAAACCTTTCGTCAATTTTTTCTTTCAGCATTGCCTCAAAGTCTTCACCCTGCATTTTATCCTTTAAACGTATGGAAATGCAGGCCGATCTCGGTACGCTCGCTTTTTCGGAAAGCTCCTCAAATTTATCCTCCGTCAATAAAAATGCCAACATTGCGCAATTGTGACTGCCCAACATTGTGGTATTAAAAAATCCGCAGACGGTGTACTTGACCTTTTCGCTTCCAAGAGTAATTTCGATCATATCACCGACAGAATAATTATCTCCCGTTCCGTAGAGCATAGGCAGGTAAATTCCACTTTTGAAGCTGCCCTCCTCGGTAATTTCAAATTTTCCCACGTTTCGGGAAAGCGCGGTTTCCTTTTCCAGCATAACAAAGCGCGATGTAACTTCTCCGCCGCCGTACGAAAGCGAGCCGGATGTACAAAACGCGTCTGTTATATTGAATTCCGTCACATCCGAGGAAGCTTCGAGAGTATCGGAAATAAACTCCCTGAAATTTTCGCTGTCGGGATAAGCCGCAAGAGTAACATGTCCGTCGTTTAACCTGTCATGATAACGGTTGAAATTTTCCTTGTAGTCCATGGCTAACATAAGCCACAGATTCATCATCAAGGACGACAGTAAAACCAATACGATAATAGCGGCGGTCTGTCCTTTTGCCTTACGTATATTTGAACGCGCAAGCAGTAATTTTCTTCCCATATTACCACCCCATTTTTGTTAAAAAATCCGACAGCTTTTTGTGACGTTCTTCGTCATTGGGCTTGTATTTTCCCAAATCACACTCACCCAAAACCGAACCGTCCTTTAAGTACAAAATACGGTTTCCCCTGCGTGCAGAGCGCATATCGTGCGTTACCATAACAACGCTTTGACCCTGCTCGTTAAACTTTGTCAGCGTGTTTAAAACGTCAAGACCTGTTTTTGAGTTCAGCGCGCCGGTAGGCTCGTCGGCAAAAAGTATTTCGGGAGAATTGATAAGCGCGCGGACAATGCCCACCCGCTGCGCCTCGCCGCCCGAGATCTGAGTCGGAAATTTACGCTGTGTTTCCTCGGAAATATCCACGGCTTTAAACAATTCCTTTGCTCGGGAAAGAACTGACCTTTTATCCTTGCTTACAAGCAGTCCCGCGGCAAGAACATTGTCCTTAACGCTCATTGTGTCTATCAGATAGATCTGCTGAAACACAAACCCGCAATGCTCCCTGCGGAATACCGCCAATCCGTCCGAATTCAGATCGGAAATGATCT
>JAAVIG010000106.1 GCA_014796735.1 Oscillospiraceae bacterium | reverse complement strand
TAGCCGAAGGGCGCTCCGAAAAGGGTGAATTGAAAAACAGTCCAGTGGACTGTTTTTCAAGAGGGAAAGCCCTGCAAGAGAGGGCTTTCCCTGTTTATACCAAGCACTTGTTTTCCTGCGAGGTTTACCTCGCACGGTTTTGTAATATATTAAACCTTTGGTGTTTACAAAGTACTAATCCCTTTTTAAACTGTGGGTATGACATCAGTTTAAAAAGGGATTGGTATCAATTATAAAACTCTCATCTCCCCAAATCTGAAAATCATATGACAAATTATTATTTTTTTCATCAAAACTCTTTTCTTTTTTCTGTTTTTATGGTATTATTACTTATATAGATTAAAATGGGTTAATTGTGAGCGGTTTTTCATATTAAATCGGTCGAATACGAAAAACGCACAGACAAGCTCTTCAAAAACCACAAGGAGGATAATATATGTCCGTAACTTTTAAAGACGCACAAAACGGAGATACCGAAGCTTTTGCGGAAATATATTCCGAAATATATACCAAGCTGTACTATCTGGCTTATCATTCCCTCGCAAACGTGCAGGAGGCGGTAAACGCGGTAAAAGCAGCTGCAAGAGACGCTTATTCCGAAATACGAAATTGCAGATCGGTGGGGGAATTTAACGGGCTGATACTGAAAAAGCTGTGTGAGCAGATCATTTTTCGTTACCGCGAGTACAGAAAAACTCCGCCCCAATACGAGACCGATCCGCCCTACATAAAAGCGCAGATGAGAAAGCTTACCGACGCGGAAAGATTTTCGATCTCAATGTGGGCTTTATTCGGATTTGGCGCAAAGGAAATATCAAAATTTTCGGGGCTGTCCGAAACAGTGGTGGAGAATAAACTGAAATCGGCAAAGCTGAAGCTTGAGCCTAAGCTGTAATTGGTTATATTGGTTATAGGAGAATTTATGGATATAAGAAACGCTTTAAACGGATATTTTGAAAAAACAAAGGTTCCCGCCGAGCTTGACCCGCAAAATGTTTCACGCTTTGTGGTGCCTAAAGTGACCGAAAAAAAGGAAACTCAGACAGCCGAACAGCTTGCGGAAGATATTGCGCGCAATGCGGCAGTCTCCGCCTCTGCGCACCCCAGACCCGTTTCGCAGCCAACGCCCGCATACGCGGAACCGTCAGCTGAAAAGGCGGAAAGCGACAAAGGTGAAAACGCTACGGCTATCGGTGCTTCCGCGTTTATAAAAATCGTAAGGTATCACAAGCTTACGGGCAGCGAATTTTTAAAAGTTCTCGGCAACTCGAAGATCAGCAACAAAGCGTATCAGGAAATAGAAAACAATCCGGGGCTTACGGTAAAAAGGCTGATAGAGCTGCTGGAGGAATCTCCCTTGACCTCCGAGGATTACGAAAAGCTTATTATAGCCGTACAAAGAATGGCGGAGCTTAAAGCGGAGGCAAAAGCAAAGATTAAAGCCGAGCCAGCAAGAGTAGAGAGAAGCGCTGCCGACAGCGGCAGCATTACCAAAGTTACGGAAGCGACAAGACCCGCAGCCGGTGCCCATGCCAAAGCCGAAAACACCTCACAATCTGATCCCCCCGATCCCAAACCAAAAAACGGAGTTACTCCCAAGGTTTATCCCGATAACGGCGCGGACGGCGTTTACGGCAGAGACTATGGAGAAGATGAGGACGAAGAGGAAGATACGGGGAAGAAAAAAGCAAAAAAGTCGTTTTTGTTTGGCAGGCGTAAAGAAGACGATTCCGATGATGATTTAGACTACGATGATGAAGATGAAGATGAAGATGAAGACAGCGATGACGAAGACGGCGAATACGGTTCAAACCGTAAAAACATGCACACTTTTTCAAAATCAAAAACCGTGATAGATTTCGGCGACAGCAAAGATGACGAAGATGATGATGATGATGATGAAGATGACGATGACGAAGATGAAGACAATGACGATGACGACGGCAATTATGACAGCTTCGGAAGGAAAAAGAAAGGCTCCAATAAGGGCAAATTTGCCGCTGCCGCCGTGGGAGCGGTACTGCTTACGGCAATAAGCTTCGGGATCAGGTATTATTTTACGGGGTCGCTGCTCCCCTCCGATAATTCGCACTCGCATGCAGTGGAAAAAAACACCGACGAGGCGGGTATTTTTGATATGCTTTCCGAGCTGCCCTCTCCCGCTCCCGCTTTTGTTCAAAATACCGTATATTCGGCGGGCGGAATCAGGGAAGAAAGCGTTTTAAAGGAATCCGTCTGCGGAAATAAACGGCTTTTGTATATCTCGAACAACAAGCTGTACATTTACGAACAGATAGGCGGACAGGTTGCGCAGCTTGCCGTAAAGGACTATGAAGATAAAACTCTTCTGGGGCTTATTGACGCGGAAGATAAGATCGCTGTTATAAGCACGGGCGTATCGGAGCCCTACTCATACAGCTATAACGTTCCCTCCGAAAGCGGAGCGGACACGGTGGTAACAGGCACGGTGGAAAGAAAAGAGACCTATGTGGAGATATTGAACTCCTCCGCTCCCGAAAAAAGCTCCGATACAAGCACCTTAAAGCTTTCGGGTACGTTTACGGCGGCTTATCTGCACGATGGGCGCATTATTGCCGCGACCTATGAGGAAATTGAAAAGAACGGCGCAAAGGAAGACTTTGCCACGTTTATGCCTTATCTGTCCAATGCGCAGGGCAAGCAGCTTTGCGCCGTGGACAAGGTTTTTGTAACCTCCGCTCCCTCTGGCGGCGGATTTGTGACTCTCTTCTCTCTGTCTCCCGACGGCGGCTTTGACATGGCGGCGGCAGCGGGCGGCTCGGGACAGCTTATATACAAAAACGGAAGCGAGCTTTTTATAGGGCAGGGAAGTACTCTTATAAGATACGATCTGAACGAGGGCATAAAAGAAAACGGCTCCTGCGGCTTGTCGGGCAAAATAAGCGCGTTTTCGGGAATAAGCGCACAGGACGGCGAGATAAGGATTACTTCTCTCGAAAATTCGGCGGCTACTCTGACAGTGCTTGACTCCGAGCTTTCCGCTCTGAGCGAGATAAAAAGCATAGGCGTCGGGGAGGAATTGGCGGGAACCTGCTTCAACGGCAGGGAGACCTACATTATAACCGAAAACGGCACCTGCTACGGCATTAACGGCGACAATACCGCCATGTCCCAGAGCACCGTTAAAATCACCAACGAGAATGTTTACAGATACAGCGACAGCATAGGAATAAAAATATCCGCCTCGGACGACGGAAACAAAAGAACGGGTCTCACCGTTTCGACGGTAAGGCTCGACGGCAGCTTAAGCACCCTTTACAGCCTTGAAATAAGCTCAAAGACCGTCGCGGTAAACGCAATGGACGAGTATCTTTCAAGCCCCGCGGAGAAAAACATCTCCTGTATCGGAGGTACCCAAGAAAACGGGGTCGCGGTAATTCCCGTTACATACTTTGACGGAGTTTCCGAGGTGGAATTATTCGTTATTTGTACCGTAACCGAGGAGGGCATTTTATCCGTGAACGGAAGCATAATAGAATACGACAGACAGTCGGAGAAGATCTTTGCTGCGGTGGACGGCGACGCAGTGATCGCGGTCACCAAGGGTAAGATAATCACCGCAAGCGCACAGGGCGGAGCGGTGCAGGGATATTTTATTGTCAGCGAATAGCCTGAAAATTTATACAAAAAACAGCCGTAGAATTTCGGTGCGAAATTTTACGGCTGTTTTTATGTAATTGATAAAAAACAATAATTTGTAACTTAAATCAAAAAGTACTTGCAATTATTTTCATTTTGTGGTAAAATAATAAGGCAATAAAAACCATGATGTATGCCTCCATAGTTAAACGGATATAACAAGCCCCTCCTAAGGGTTAGTTATCGGTTCGATTCCGGTTGGGGGTGCCAAGTTTTTCTTGCCGCGCGGAACGCGCGCGGCTCGAAAAACGTCCAATAATCCTTGCCGACTCTGTCGGCATTTTTTGCGTTGCAAAAAAGCGGATTATTGGACACGTTCGTTCCTTCAGGAAAGTTTTTTGGGTATGGTTTTGTCTATGTTGAAGCAGCAATGATTATTGAGCAAAAATCGGTGAGTGCTTCAAAAAGCGGATTGTTGGACACGTTTGTTCCTTCAGGAAGGTTTGCTTTGATATGGTTTTCTCCATATTGAATTTGTAACGGTTATTGAGCAAAAATCGGTGAGTACTTCGGATTGTTTCTTATTGAATTTGCACATTCCGCAGGGAAGGATTGCATATGCTGCTCAAAAAATTCGCGGTCCAATGCACAGATACCTGTTACGATATTATTTGCTTTACGGACTAACGGTGCGGTAAAACGGAAATTTTCACGTTCTTGTTTGAATTCAATAAAATGATCCAATGCAATCTCAAAATAGTTCAAAGCATGTTCAAAATCCTTCAGATGAACGGCTATTAAAGAACATCTTAAATAAAGCAGACACAAGTCGTTGTGAAATGGGCCGTAGTTTCCGTCGTCAAATATACTTTCATACAAACGCGCCACGGCGAGCAGCTTGTCAAGACCCGACTGTGAATTTGCAAGCGAGTGCTTTATCATAACGGAGGAGCTTATTACGCCGTTTAATTCGTACATCAATGCAAGTATGGCCTCTCCACGGTATTGATCGCCCTTTTCGTCTTCTGCTGCCCATACAAGAAGTAACTCTCTGCTTATTCTTACGGGCGGTTGGGAAAGCGCGGTTCTTTCTGCGTTTTCAAAATCTCCGATCAGTGAATAAAGCGTCATAAGTGAGAGGATCGCCGCCGTACGGTAAGAATCGTCAATTTCCTTTTTCAAAACCCCTTCATATAAAGAAATTGCTTCTTTCAGGTATTCGTTTTGAGCGTTCTTCTCCGTATCATACCGAAAATAATCGTATCCTTCGGCAGTTGTTACACGTGTTTTATCTTTTTGATACGCCATTGACTGCAGAGCACCCGCAAGACGGTACTGAAGCTGCCACTCCGACGGAAACTCCGAAATTGCATTTCGAAGAAACTCGACCAGCAGCTCACTTTCTTTGCGTTTTAGCGTCTGATCTGCCTGATCCATGTACGAATGCACGCGTTTGCACATCTGATCCGCTTGATCAATATAAGACTGCAGCTTTATTTGCCTGTCGTTATCATATCCGAAAAGCTTGTCTATCGTGATATGAAAATAGTTTGCGATTGCCGGAAGCATTTCTATATCGGGGTACCCGCCGTTCGCTTCCCAACGTGAGACCGCCTGATTGGTAACCCCGAGAGCCGCGGCAAGATCCTCCTGCTTTCTGCCGTCACGTTTGCGCAGTTCTTTGATTTTTTCTCCAAGTTTGATTTGCATACTGTTTTCCTCCAAGTTTTCATACTAATTCTCGATTAAAATAAGGCAAAGCCGGCGGGCGGGGCGTTTCTGATCAAGGAAGTCCCGACGCAGGAATATGCGGATATTTCAAGTCGGGCTGACGCGGAGCAGGAACGCCCCGGTCGTTGGATTTGTCTGATTTTTATTGAGATTTAGTAT
>JAAVIG010000105.1 GCA_014796735.1 Oscillospiraceae bacterium | reverse complement strand
AGCTCTTTTTCTTTTTTAGCCACTTTCGTCCCTCCTTAATCTACTTGATAGAATATAAACTTGGATACGATAGCCGAAATGATTCCAAGCGCCACGCCGACTATTGCGAAGTAGATCCATGCCATTGACGTACTTACACCGTACTGCCAGCTTGTCGCCTTATCCATGATCTGCTTCATTACCGGGTTGGCGGAATCAATAAAGTTATCAATAACCGTATAGACCAGATTTACAAGGATCATCGGGCTGATAGTGGGGAAAGTGATCTTCCAGAAGAACTCCCAGCCTGTCGCTCCCTCCATCTGTGCCGCTTCCTTTGCCGCGGTGGGTATCTGCTGCAAAGCGGAAAGGAAAATGATCGTCTGAATACCGCAGCGCCATATCAGGTTGAACAGATCGGAAGCTATCTCCCCCAGCTTATCCGCCACCGACTGGCTGATATTCGCAAAGCCCATAAATTCGAGGAACGAGTCTACCATGTCTACCTCGAACAGGGAGCTGAACTGCGAAGCGTCTCCGACGCCCTGGCTTCCCATGTCACCGTTTATAACGTTAAGTACGGGGCCCGTGGCTACGAGCACGGGGATAAAGAATATCGCTCTCACCAGACCTCTTTCCTTGAACTTCTGATTCAGCAGCAGTGCGATAAACAAGCTGAATACCAATATCATAAAGGTGTCGCCGGGCATCGCGCTGAGTGATTTCAGCAGGTTAGGTATGTAGTCCTGGTCTGAGGTAAAGTCGTTGATATAGTTTGCGAAATTGTTCCATTCACAGTAAACGCCCGGTCCCGTCATTCCCTCGTATTCCTGCCAGCGGTCCGCGCTGACGGGAGTAGTGTTTGAAAGCGAATAGTGAACAGAAGTGATCAGGGGAATAATGAACATGTAAATCGTTCCCACGATCCAAAGAGCGATAAATGCGTAGCCGTAAAGCTTTTTCTTTCTTTCGTAAGAAATTCTTGATTTCTTCATCTTGACAGGTTTTCCGCCGCTGCGCTTAGCGTACTGATCTCCGTCCGCCGCCGCTTCGGTGATTTCGACTGTTCCCGCCGCGCTGCCGTCGGTTTCGGCAGCTTTCGCTGTTTCAGCCGCGTTTTCAAGAACTTCCTTTTCCGATGCAAATTCTTCAGCCATCAGTTACCCTCTCCTTTCTGTAAGGAATCGGCAAGAATGTACTCCTGCCCGTTAACGGTATAGGTGTAATTGTCGATGTCAACGCCTATCACCGTGCCGTCCGAATATGTAACCGCGAAGGCCTTTTCGGACACTCTTTCGTACTTTGTGATGCTCTTGTCGCTTAAGGAGGAGATTGTGTCGTTGAACAGCTTGTATTCCTCTGCCGCTCTTTCAAGCCAGCCCTCGTAGTTGGTATAGAACAAGCTGTCAAACTCACAGTCGGTGAAATCGTTGGGTGAAGCATACATCATATCGTAGTGAACGCCCGAGCCTGTCATCAAGGAGAGCAGCAGAAGCTCTTCTGCGTTGGAGCTTGCGTTGATCGCCTTGGAGGAGTAGGGGATAACACCGTGAACAACCATCTGGTAGAAGGGAACGTCATAGTCGAACAGGTCGTAGTTTGAGCTGTACAGGGGTATGTTGGTTATTGCGGAAACGTAGGGCAAAGCGTATGCGTTGCACTCCTGCGCAATAATGGAAATACCCGCGTCGTTAAGCTTTTGGAAGCCTTCCGTAAGGATCTTTATCGCGTCGGCTCTTAGGATATGCTCCTTGCCGTCGGCGTTCCTTCTGCCGAAGTCGCTGTACAGTGTTTCCGTAGCCTGATTAAGAGAAATAGTATTGATGCCCTCCGCGTTAAAGGAGTTTACAAGCTTGTTGAATACGTCGGGCCAGTAATAGGGCGAAAGAATCGTCCAATGAGGCTTGACCTCGGTATCGGGTGTACCGTAGGCAAGCTCAAAGTCGGTTTGCGTCGCGTAAGCGTTGGTTATTCTCTTCGCGCTGTTCAATGTAAAGGAATATCCGTTTCCGCTTTCGTTGTATTCCATGAAGTCAACACTGGGATACAGGCTGTAGTTTCTGTTATCGCAGTAAGCTTTAAGATCCGCGAAATCGTTCTGACCGCCCAGCTTTTTGGAATAGTCAACGCCTGTGGAAACTCTTCCTCTTACTCCCGTATCGTTAAAGTTGTTGTAGATCAGCTTTATGTCGTCAACGCCGAGCGCGGTAAGCCTCTCGAGAATTTCCTGCGCCTGCTTGTATGATGTCGCGACTGTCTGCATATCTACGGGGAAGCCCAAAATGGACTGCTTCTTTACGGTACCTCCGTATGTGGTAACATAAAGAGCGTTGGAGTCCTCCATAGCCTGATTTTTAAGACCTTTTTCGTTCACTAAGTAGTCTCTGTAGGTTTCCGCAAGTTCCGCAAGACCCAACTCGTCTCCCGACATTACGTGATAGCAAACCTCAATGTCGTCTATTCTGACATCACCCGACTGGAACACCGTCAAGGGGGTTTTGGTGCCCATTGTATAGGTATCGGTAGCTCTGAACTCAAAGCTGAACCACGCGCTGTTTATTGAGGTAGTAGCCTGACCGTTTACCGAGGCGTTTACGTAAGCGTAAGCGTCGCCCTCGGTAACTACTCCCAGCAAAGCTACATTGGTGTCGCTCAGCTCCTTGACAATACCTAAAACGGGAAGATAGGTATTTTCTGTCTTATTTGGCATTGTAGTCTTGCTGACAGCCAAATCCTCGCCGTAAACCTTTGAGCGGTAAACCTGAGTTGATGTCTTGCCGTTGTTGAAGTTTATTATCGCGCCCGAGCCGTCGGGAACAAAGATATATCCGTTCTCGTCCGCTCTGCCCGCGCCGAATGACTGTATAAGATTCATCGTAACGAGCTTGTAATTCTTAAGAGCGTCGTCGTCTATCATGTTCTCTTCGATCTCGCTGGCATGTACTCTTGCCAATATCTTGTCGCCGTCCAATACGATTGAAACGGGTATCGACAGGTTCTGACCGTTGAATATGTAGGTAAATTTAACTCCGCCGTCTATGTCTTCAACGGAAAACGATTTTTTGTTTACGCTTGCCTCTTTGGACAGGGTGGTAGTGTTCAGAAGCGTATTCGTTTCAACGTCCAAAGCCCTGAATGTCACGGTGGAGGCCATCAGATTTTTCTGAACGTTGCCCGCTTTGGGATCGGTTTCGTAATCGTAGGGCGTTGACCACCAGATATATCCGCTCTTGTTGTCCTTAACGGCGAATATACAGGTCTCTTCATTAACGTACAAGGTAAGAGCGTCAGTCTTTGCCTTTTCCGTCATTGCAGCTAATGCCTCGTCCTGAGTCACGGGCCTTTCCTCGTCCTCAGCGGGTGCGGCGTCGGCTGATGCTTCGCCCTCGGTGCCGTCAGTACCTGCCGCTGCCTCGGTATCGGCGGCCGTTGTCTCGTCGGGTGCCGCGTCCGCGTTCTCCGACCATACAACGCTCGAACTCAATACTATGGTAAAAGCGAGTATTACTGCCAGCATCTTTCTTTTGAATTTTAGCATTTTATAACCATTCCTTCCTTTCGAGAAGTGTTCTGTGGATTTTTGCCTCATGCAGCAAATTGAACCGCCCGCAGATCAGCTCATGCTGAATCTGTACATAAGCTCGGTGTATATCGAGTATACAAACACTACAACCTGCTGGAACAAGGAGATCAAAAGAATAAGCACAAGTACTATGATAACCATTGCAACCACACTGAAGAGTATTGCAAGTATGGTTTTAGGCATGGTGTACTGATGTACCGCTTTCATTGCCGAAATAATGAGAACTGCCGACCACACGATACCAATGTAGGAGATAAACGAGAGGATCGTTCCCTCCTGCCTTGTCAGTATGTTGGAAGCAAAAATGTATACTACCTGGGAAATAATGTAAGGCACTAACGCATACGCGGTAACGCACATTATCTGCTGCATTTTGCCCTCGCCGTTAAACAGCGTACACAATGACCAGTTGCCCACTACCCATATGAAAAAGATCAGGACGGAGCTGGAGAACAAGGGCACTACATTAAATACCTTTTCAAAGTTGGTTTGGAAAACGAATCCGGTCAAAAGGCGTCCAGCCACGGTCACAATGAACAGGCAAAGAACAATTATCAGAGCAACCTTGCTATTGTACGCCTTTTTCCACCTTACGTCCTCGAAGCCCTCAAAGGGGTGCTTCGCAACGTAAAACGGCCATTTCCACGCGGGCATGTCAAGATCAAACCGCATTACCGTCACCTCCTGCCGCTGCTTTCTTCTTTTTAACTGCTTTTACGATCTTGGAAAGTACCACAAGAACGATTATAAGCACAATCACAGCTATCATGAATATGTTGAAATACTGTCTTACCATTTCCATGCGGTATTCCTTAAAGGCTCTGTTATAGCCGCCCTTGCTGTTCTTGTAGAAGTATTTCATTGCCGTCTCGTTTTCGCCCATTGTATAGTAAGCGTTTCCGAGACCGATATAAGCGAACCAGTAGTTTGCGTCTCTGAGGATAATTTCCTCAAAAGGCCCCTTGGCTTCCTGATACAAGCCTCTGTTGAACATTTCAACAGCGTAGTGAACCATTTCGCCGAATTCGGTAAGCTTAAAGGTGGTTATGGTGTTTTTACGTCCGTCGGTAACATAAACCTTGCCGTTTAAATTTTCGATAGCGGTGGGGGAGGTAAACAAGCCCTTCTGGTTGCCCTCGCCGCCGAAAATAAATTCAAGGTCAAGCTGATCCGAATACTGGAAAATTCTCTTTTCGGAGAAGTCAAGCAAAAATACGTTTCCCTCCTGGTCAACGTCTACGTCGTCGATAGTGGAGGCGTAGCTGCTGCCGTTGTAGTAAAGGGGCACGTCGCCGAACAGCAGGTCGTCAAAGCCCATGTTAAGGTAAATGTTCTCGCCCGCTGGGTTTAACTTCTTTAAAATATCCTTGTCGGCGTTCTTTGAGGAAGTAACGGTATATATAAAGCCCTGGTCGTCGATGTCGCAGTTTGCGATCTCGATAGCTACCGCTCTCGCTCTCTTTCTCATCTGATCACGGTTCATGAAAATGCTGTAAAAAGCGTTCTGCAAAACCTCTGCCGTGGTCTCTACGCGGTTGGCACCGTAGTAGCCGTTAAAGGTGCCTTCTCGGCTGAACTGTACCATACCGTTGGTGATCGAGGGGATAACAACGTATACGTTAAGAGCGTTGTCAACCACCACCTTGTCGGGGCGGAAGGAAACGTCCGCGTCGTAAAGGTCGTTAGAAGGTCTTGTGTACTCGAAGAAGATCGTTCCGTCCTCGTAGCACGCCAGAACTCTTGAATTCATGGAATCCGCAATGTATATAAGCGTTCTATCGTTATCATGGGTCACGAAAACGCCCTGAGGTGAGTCCAACGTGGTTTTCTTTACAATGCTTCTTTCCTCGGTAAACTCATCGCTGTACTTAAAGGTTTCAAGAACGGTTCCCGAGTTGAGGTTTTCGTCGGTGATCACTATTCTTGCGTTATTGCTGTCAACTATGTAGATCTTTCCCGTTTCATCGTCTACAAACATGTCGTTGGGCTCACTGAGAGCGCCTACGCCCAGATCAACGCCCGTAACGATACGGTCGACCACGTAGCCGTTCTGAGAGGGAACCGGATCGTTCCACCAGTTGTAGTTATATCCGTAATAGGATTCGTCCGCAGAGGCAGGCAGCGTGAGACAGGATGCTGTTATTGCCGCAGCCAGCGCGGCCGCACCGATTTTCTTAAATAACGGCACTGATATTCATTCCTTTCTGACTTAAAATAGTTTTTAACCTGTTTAGTCCTTCATACCGCTCTGCGCCATGGTTTCCATAACGTTGCTCTGACAGAACAGGAATACGGCGATAGGCGGGATCATTGTTATTACGACTGCCGCCGCCGCAACGCCCGCACGGGAGATACCCGCCGAGGAGATCTGCGACATAACGGTGGGGAGAGGCTTAAGCTCTTCGCTGTAAATAAAGGAGTAACCGGTTACCTGCCATGCGCCCTGGAACGCGAATATCATCAAGGTCATGATAGCGGGCTTAACGTTGGGTATTACTACCTGCCAGCAGGTCCTCATATGTCCTGCGCCGTCAAGCTTTGCGGCTTCGATGATCGCTTCGGGGATCTGTCCCATAAACTGACGCATAAGGAACAAGCCCATAGGAGTTGCGATATAGGGAAGAGTAATAGCAAGGTAAGTATCGATAAGTCCCATGACGGCCATTACCATGTACTGCATGATGAACATTACGGAGGAGGTAAACAGCAGCGCAAGCTCTATTATCTTGTTCAGCGCCTTCTGTCCAGGGAAGCGGCCCTTTGCAAGCACATAGGCGGCGGAAGATGAAAACAGAAGCTGACATATCGTTACAACTACCGCTACGAAAACCGAGTTGAATATGTATCTTGAGAAGGGCACCCACATGTTTGACGCAGTATTTAACAGGTCAATGAAGTTTTGCCCGGTGGGAGCGATCGCGTACATCTTAGGCGGGAACAGGAACAATTCCTGCGAGGGCTTTATCGATTGTATTACCGAGAGGTAAATGGGAAACAGCATAAATACGCCGACGAGCATCAGCATTATAAAAATCGCTATGTCACCGGCTCTGGATTTGCCGATTTGCTTTCTTTTTTTACTGGCCATGACTACCGTCCTTTCAATTTATTGTAATGGGGATAAACAAGCTTAGTCCAAATATCGGCCCAACAGCTTCTTGATGCCCCAGTTCGCCAAAAGCATTACCGCGAACAAAACGAAGCATATTGCCGAAGCGTAGCCCATTTCATATCTGATTGAGCCGTAGTCATAGGCGTGCGTCATGATCGTATGCGCCGCGTAGTCGGTGGAGGGGAACGCCGTAAGGAAACGTCCCACGTCGCCCGCAGTGAATGAGGATACTATCTGCATTACCGCCGCAAACAGCATCTGAGGTCCCATAGCGGGTACCGTTACCATAAGCAGCTCCTGCATACGGTTCTTGACGCCTTCAACGGCAGCCGCCTCGTAACGGTCACGGGGAATACCCTGAAGACCCGCTCTGAGCGAAAGGAAGCCCGCGCCGAGAGACATCCAGAGCTGAACGACGATTACAACGCCGAAAATATAGTTTGCGTCGGTGAGCCACTGTCTCGCGCCGTTAAAAATACCCAGCTTTATAAGGTAAGCGTTTGCTATACCGTAGGTATCGCCCGAGAAAATGAGCTGCCATGTGGTGTAAATGTTACCCGCAAGGGTAGGAGCGTAATAGATAAATGTAAATATCGTCTTTAACGCGCCGGGCATTTCGTTGATAAGCCACGCAAGTATAAAACAAAGCACGTAGCTTATGGGACCCGTAACTATGGCGAATACCAGCGTGTTCTGTATAGCCTTTAAGAAAACCTCATCCTCCAGAAACAGAGTGTAGAAGTTATCAAGGCCTACCCACTGGGGGAACTGTACCATGTTGAAGTTGGTGAAGCCTATGGGAAGCGACAGAACAACGGGTACAATGGTAAAGATCGTAAATAGGATAAAGAACGGTGCCATCAGCAGGTAAAGACCTCTGCTGCGTTTCATTTCACGGAGAGTATAACGGAACTTATTGTCCTCGAAATGGAGTATCTCCGTGTTTGCTTTTGCTGCCAATCAAATTCCTCCTCGCTGTATAATACTAATCCATTATTAAAACTGCGGGATTAGCGTTTTGGGTTTTTGAATTTACCGTTTGGTTTTCGCTTTTGCCGACATCTTTTGGTCTGCCTCGGTACGGCCGCTGCGAAACCGACCCTCTCGCCTGCGGCTCAGGGCAGCCGTGTGACAGGCGGCTCGGGCTTCAAAGCTTAGTGCCCGAAGGTAGAAAGCTCTTCGTTCTTTCTTTCGATTTCCATGTTAATGTCACGGTTATAGCTGGTTAAAGCATATCTGGCATTGGAGCCCTCGTTTACTACCGCTCTGAACGCGTTCTTGGTGTGACGGGTGGTAGCGTAGGAGGCGGGGATAATGGGAACCTCGTTGGTCTGATTCATCTGAGCCGTGATCTTGTTCATTTCGGAGGTAGACCAAGGCAGCTGCTGGATCGCTTCGAGGTTTGCGGTGTCGAAACGTCCCAAAGGACCTAAGAGAGCTTCAATGGTTCTGCCGTATTCGACCTGTACGTCGGTGGAGGTGAACCACTTGATGAATTCCCAAGCCGCGTTCTGGTTGGAAACCTTTGTGAAGATCAGCGCGCCCGAGGTGGAGGAGTTGGCGGTATGATCTATCGTTCCGTCTTCTCTTTCGGTACCGGGTACCAAAGTGAAGTCCCAAAGTCCCTTGATCTCGGGAGCGGAAACTGAAAGCTGGTTGTAGAAGGTGTAGCCTTGAATAACGATCGGCATTTCACCTGTTCTGAAACGGCTGAACGCATCAAAGGTCTGATCAAGAGCGTAAACGTTGTAGAAATCCGTCCACATTTCAAACGCTTCGAGACTTGATTCCTGATCGTAGGTTGTCTTGGTCAGGTCGTCGTTGTAAATATTCAGACCTCTCTGAAGCATCAGCATTACGAAAGTATCGCCCGCGTCAAATACCGAGCTGCTTGTTACAGCTGCGGGAGTTGTAAGACCCACGTCAAGATAGGAACGCTGGAATATGCTTATCATGTCGATCAGCTCATTCCATGTTTCGGGAGGCTCGGTTATGTTGAGCTCACCCAGAATATCGGTGCGGTAGAACATCATGGGGAAGGTCTGCGAAATTGGAAGTCCGTAAACTCCGCCGTTATATGCATACAATGTCGTGATGCTGGGCGCGAAACGTTTTACGACCTCCTGATAATCGGGGAATTTGGTAAGGTCTACCAAAAGGTCTCTCGCTGCCAGCTGAATGGGAAAGTCGCCGCCTATAAACAAAGCGATCTCGGGTCCCTTGCCCGCTAAGGTGGCTTCGAGGATACCGCCGACAACTAAGTTTATGGAAGCGGTAACACCCTCGTAATTTACGTTGAAATCACTGTCAACCTGCGCCTTGATCGCCATAGCCTGATCACGCGCCAAGCCTACCCAAACGTTAAGAGCGGTCTCATTGGCGTTTTCGGAAAGGGTATTGTAGTCCTCAAAGAAGGAGCCGATAAACGCCTGGAAGCCGAACACAAGATTTTCCCAGAAGTTGCCCCTTGCTCTCGAGGGTTCCTCGTGAACGGTATGTACCTCGATATAGTCAAGCTCCAGCGGCTGATCGCGGTAGTCGCGCATCCATGCGGACAGTGAGGAGATGTAGTCCTTTAACGTGCTGGCGGTAACGGGAATGTCGTCGGGCTCGTCGATACAGCGGTAAAGCACCACTGCCATTGTTTCAAGAGTTGAAGCCTCGGAACCTGTACCCAGTTTTTCTATCTTGGCCTTTTCCTCGTAAAGGGAATCCATAAGTCTCTGGAATTCGTCCAGAAGGTTGGGGATAGCCGTATCTACATAATAGTCGGTGTATTCATCGGGCTTGGGACCCGTGATCATAAGAATACGTCTGTAATAGTAGTTCAGCTCGTATACAATGTCGTCAAGGTTCTGCATAATCTCACCGATGTCGCCGGGGATCGCTTCCATGGTAATGGTGTGCTTTCCTGCGGTAAGGTAAACGTAAACATCGTTTCCGTTTTCATCGGTTATGCCCTGATTATACCAGTTATTGCTGTAAGGGAACATAACATCGTCGTAATACTGATTGGGCACCGCGCCGTCAATAGATACGCGGCGGTTTGAGAAGAAGCCTCTCATTATGTTTTGTCTTGCCTTGAAGCTGAAGGTATAGAAGCCGTCGTTGGGAACGCTGAACTCCCATGTGATAGCCTGCGTCGCCTTATTCCATGTTTCCTGACCCACTGTGTTGTAACGCTGCTTTGTGGGATGCGAGGGGCTCGTCAGGCTTTCGGTACGGTCGCTGGTAGCATAAAGGGTGGAAGCGGTCTTGTAAAGATTGTTCTCGCCCTGTACCAAAACGGTATGCGTACCTATAACATTCTCGTCGGTAAGAGCGGGAGTGGAATCCAGCTCCGACTGAGAGGGAACCGTATACTGAGGAACCTCGTCGTAATTCTTGAAGGTGATGGACTTTAAAGCGATGTTGCACTTGATGCCCGTTACGGTCAGGGTATGCTTTCCCGCCTCGAGATAGAAGAAGTAGGGTTCGTTGAACAAGCCCTCCTTATCCTTTATCGGGTATGTTACCCACATGTCGTACTCGGTCTGTCCGGGGCGCACATCGTTGTCGCGTATGTCCTTGCCGATCGCCGATTCGTCTTTCCAGCAGCGATCCAAAGAAAAGGTCTTGGCGGCGGAGAAAGGGTATTCGCCGTCGATCTGCATGGCTACCTCGATAACGGTATTGTTGCCCGAAATGGTGTAATAAAACATCTCAAGGTTGTAAAGACCCGTTTCTGATACGTCAAACTCGTAGTCAATAACGCCGCCGTGATTTGTCCAGACTAAAGCGTCCTGTTCTCCCTCATACTCCTTGACCTCGATCGCGGGCTCTTCTCCGTTTGCGTCGGCGGAAACGGAAACGTAATCCTTAGCATTGATCACGACCGGCTGTTTGGGATGAGCCGCGTCCGCGTGAGATTTGAGGTAGCTCGAATAGGTATCTTCGCGGGATAAGCCCGCAACCAGCGATTCGTTCAGCGTGGAGCCGCCGTTTGACGTACCGGAGGAAGAGCTGCTGCCGCCCTCGGCATAAACGGGCGTTCCGAACAGCATGCTCGCTGCCGTTACGCATGCAACCGCCTTTTTCAGCTTGATGTTCAAACTTGCCAAAATATTATCCACCTTTCTTGATGAATTTTGTTCTGCGCCGTACACCTGAATAGCATAACGGCTTAAGTCTATCACACGACTGTGTCGTTTATAAAGGAAAGTTATTTTTCGCAAATTGCGCCGAATAAGCTTCCGTATTGCGGGAAATGATGAAAACCACAAGGTAAGCAGACAAGCTCTTTACCTTCTTTTTTATCCGAGATCGGTATCAGCCGCTTTCTCCGTCGGTATCCTCGGATCGCTTTCTGGAAGTACCCTCGCGGGACTTGATAAGTATAGCGTCCTCTTCAAGCTCCACTCTTACCTTGTCTCCGCCCTTTATGCCCAAAGCGGAAAGGTATTCCTTGGGGAGCTGAAGCCGTCCCACGCGATCCAGCACCGCCAGTTCTTCTCTCGCGCCCTCCGCGTTTATCTCCGCCTTCTGCGCCTCGGACAGCTCGCCGAAGGAAGCGATATGAGAAAGGGACTCTTTTCTTATCATCTCAGTGGCGGTCTTGCCGTCACGGATAGATACCACACGGTCAATGGATTTGGACAGGTTAACGTCGTGAGTAACTATTATGATAGTTACCCCAAGCTCTTTGTTCAGCCGCTTGAATACGTCCAGCACCATTGCGGCGGTCTTGGTGTCCACGGCGCCGGTCGGTTCGTCCGCAAGAAGCAGCCGCGGATTGTTTGACAGTGCTATCGCAATAGCCACACGCTGCTGCTCGCCGCCCGACATCTGTCCTAACATGGAATTTTTTCTTGCCGACAGTCCCACCATATCCAGCAGTCTTTCCGCATGCTCTCTTCGGTTTTTTACGCCCTTGAGGAGCATGGGAAGCTCCACATTCTGGACTGCCGTAAGGTACGGTATAAGGTTTCGGGCGTTATTCTGCCACACGAAGCCCACCGTGTCTCTCATATATGTAATCAGCTCTTTGTCGCCGAATTTCAGCAGATCCTTTCCGTCAACGAACAATGTTCCCGCCGACGGCTTATCCAGTCCGCCCAGCATATTGAGCAGGGTGGATTTACCCGAGCCGGAGGAGCCGACGATCCCCATAAGCTCGCCCCGCTCAACGGTCAGGTCAAGACCCTGGAGCGCCATTACCTCAACCTCGTCGGTCTTGTATATCTTAACTAAATTCTCGCACCTTACCATTACGTTTTCGGGAGGCGCAAGCAGTACGTTTTTCGGCATGATTATGACTATTCCTTTCAGGATTTAATCGGCTTTACTGCAAACGTCAGTTTTAATTGCCGCCTGCCGCAATATCGTTTTTCACCTTGGAAGCTATCTTTCCGTCTTCCAGAGCGTAAACCACGTCCGCCAGCTCCATCATCGTTTCGTCATGCGTAGTCATTACAATTGTAAGATCGTTATCCCGAACCAGCTCACGGAAAAGCTTAAGCACCGCAAGACCCGTAGGGGTATCCAACGCCGCGGTGGGTTCGTCGGCAAATACTATCTTTGGTCTGTGGCACACCGCTCTCGCGATAGCCACACGCTGCTGCTCGCCGCCCGACAGCTCGCCGGGGCGGTGATACATTCTTTTTTCAAGCCCCACCTGAGTAAGGCACTCCTTAGCTCTCGCGCTTCGCTGTTTAAGCGGCACACCCGCCAGCCTTAAAGCAAACTCAACGTTTTCGTAGGCGGTCATAGTGGAAATAAGAGCCACCGACTGGAACACGAACGCCATTTCATGGCGTCTGAGCCTGTCGCACTCCGCCGAGCTCAATTCGGTGATGTTTTTTTCATTAAAGAAAACGTTTCCGCTGTCGGGCTTGTCAAGAGCGCCCAGAATATTTATAAGCGTCGTTTTTCCCGAGCCGGAACGTCCGCGCAGGCACACAAGCTGTCCGCCCTCAACCTCAAGGTCTATCCCCGTAAGGGCATTTACGACGCTTCCGTCGCCTATGACAAACTGTCTCGAAACGTTATCCGCTTTTAAAATAACAGACATATGTAAATCAAGCGTCCTTCCCGCAAAGAAATTGAAAATATGCACAAAACAAACGCAAAACAGGCAAAGCTGCCTTTCAAAGCCTTTTGCGGCGACATTCCGCTTTGCTCTCACAATTTTGGGTATAAAAATACACATACCAATCACTTGGTCTTTTTAATTATACCAAAGTATGTGCAATATGTCAAGTTTTCATAAAAAATTTTTTATTTTTCAGTATTTTGTCTCCATTATCCACAAAAATTACCGCACTTTCCGCGATCGCCCTCCGTCCGTTGGGCAGAAAATAACCGTAAATTCCCAAATATGTCAACCAAATTCCCGAAATCGCCACAATATGTTGTATCAGTGGGTGTAATGGATTACATTATTAACAAGGTTATTTATCAGAGTAAATTGGGTAGAATATTTTTTCGTCAAACTGCACAAAAATACCGCCGAAATCTCTCGGCGGTAGATTTTATAGGAGATCGGGGCTTTT
>JAAVIG010000104.1 GCA_014796735.1 Oscillospiraceae bacterium | reverse complement strand
TATTTGTATTTTACGTTCGGGTCGCAGGGGCTGCGTTGTTGATTATGTATTTTCATTGGTGACGTTGGCTGCTCCCATTGGTTTGTGCAATGTATTTCTTTGCTTGTTCTCCCAATTAGGTTGTACCGCCCTATCCGTTAAAAACGTTCCTTTTGCGGTGATTGCCCTACAGCAGGGGCGGAGCCAAATTTTCGCCTTTGGCGAAAATTTTGAAATGCTTCGCATTTCAGCGGGCTGTCGCCCGCGGCTCCGCCGCTTTGACGTAAACGTGCAGCCTAAAGAATATGATGAGATCACCAAAACTATCGTTAAATGATAACGGCACTGCTTCTTTGTTTAGAAGCAGTGCCGCTATTTTATAAATTTACCGTTTATTACTGTTTTTTCCCGCTTTTTTCACCAAAGGTATCGTCCAACACCACATTTTTTTCGGCAGCCTGCCTTCTTCCGTAGATCAAAGACGGACTAACTCCCGTATTTTTCATTATGGCGTCCATTACGTGCTTGGTCTTATGAGAAAGGGGCACTCCGTCCGCGTCCAAGGGAACCTCTTCATCGCCGAAGCCGTCGCTGCGTTCAATGCTGTCAAGTATTTTCGAAAAATCGTCCTCTGTGGGATCCTTTTCCCGATCCGAACGGACTTCCTCCGAAACGGGCATTTCCGTAACGGTTCTGTACGCGTTCACCACCCTTGCGGCGCGGTTTGCTTCGGCGGGTTTTTCCGCATTATCATTAAAGCGATCTTCTCCCATTCTCTCCGACCTCGTTTCCGGTATTTCCGTTTCACCATAATGGTTATCCAAATCAAGACCGCTTTCTCTGCGGTTTTCATCACCCATGCCCCATTGGCCGTTTGGCACATTCCGATTGGATCTTTTACCCGTTCCGTAGGCGCTGTTGGCGTTGTATTTGCTGTACGCGTTTGCCTGTACCGTTTTTTTGCTCTCCGCTTCCATTTCTCTTCCCGAATTTCTTTCATCTTGCAGGTTTTTTACCTCTTTTTCGGCAAAGAGATCCAGAAATCCGTCGTTATCGGGCTTTGCGTGCTTTTCCTCAAGGCTGTTAAAATCGGGCAGCTTTATCTTAGGCGCTTTGGGTCTGCCAATTTCGGTGGACTCCTCTATATCGGATATATCCGCAAAATGCTCCAGATCCGGCAGAAAATGCGGTTTCTCCGTGGAAGCATTTGAAACAGTGTTGGATTTGCTTTCGGCGGCATTGTCCTTGACGCTGTCCTGCGCCGATTCTGACTTTAGCCTTTCCGAATCGGTAATGCTTTGTATAGCTGCTCTGGCGCTTGCGCCCGCGCTTTCCGCCTGACCGCTGTCCGAGAAATCCTCTCCCAGATAAACGTCCTGTTTTATTTTGGGAGCACCGCTTGACGAATCGCCGCCGACAGCCCGAACGGGTATTTCCTGATAGCTTGTGGGATTTGCTCCCCTTATTATTTTAGCAACGGGCGGCGGAGGGGGTACGGCCGCCTTTTCTTTCTTTATGGGAGAAGGCGTTTCTTCCTTTTTGTCAGCGGGCTTCAAAAGACCGCTTTGCTCCAATTCTTTCCTGTCTATCCTTGTAAATTGGTATGGCTTAACTGTTTTCTTCCCGTCGGGCGTGGCCTCCGAGACTTCCTCTTTAACGGGTTCAATAGGTATTGGGAAAGAATAATCCTTGGTGTAAAGCACAAAATCGTCGAAATCCGCAGGTCTGGCCTCGCCGTTTATGACCTTGTTCTTTATCACGTTAAAGGAGCTTAGCCACTCGGTAAAATCTCTTTGAGAAATGCTTTTTCCCACCCTGTCGGATATTTCGCGGTAAAGGGAATCGGACTTCTCCTTAAGCTCCTCAAGCTGCTCCGGAGTGGGAGGATCAAACTTAGGCTGCTCCATTATTTCGCGGCAGGTGCTGCCGTCCCGCTGAACGGTGTCGCAGTACTCCGAGGTGTAATATTCGTCGCGTACATAAAATTCCTTGCATCGGCGGCACCGCTGCAAGAACGCGCCGCTGTTTATAAGCGCGTCTATTTCAAGGTCTATGAAAGCCTTAAAGCCCGAGGGTACATACACCTTTTCGGTAATTTTTACCATGGATTTGATGATAGTGTTTACCACATTGTCAGAGTGGTCGGGAAGATAGCTTTTTATTACCGCAAAGGCGTTCATAGCCTCCCAATCCGACATCGCGCTCTCGTCGGTGGAAACGTAAGGAAGACTTTCCGCAAAATGTACGTTTTTGAACAAATTGCGCATTATCTCCTTTGCCGCGCCGCTGAATACAAAGGGGGAGTTGGGCAGTCTGCCGGGCTTATACTCCTTTACGGAGCTGATCGTGTCCAGTGAATAGCCCTGTTCGTTGGCGGCTACGCTGAACATTAGGTCGAAAACATTCAGCCTGCCCGTGGCCTCGTCCACGCCGTTTAATTTGCAGCCGAAAATATAGTCCAGCTTTTTTCTTGCGTACTCCTGAATTTTAAGCAGATTTACCCACTGGTTTATGGCATGGTGGCTTCTGTACTCGGAAAGGCGCTGAAATATCACCCTTTGAAAAGGCGTTTTGCACTCGATAAGGCTTTCCCAAAGAGTGGATGTGCCCATTTCACCCTGACGGCAGATGTATTCTATCCAGCAGTCCACAACGATCTTGTCGAAAATTCCTCTTATGTTGTTTTCGTAATAACGGTGACAGCTGGAGATCGAGTTCCTGATAACATTTACCTCGTCCAAGGGATACTCCCCCGATTTCATGCAGTCGCGGCAAAGCTGGTTGCAATCCTCCATAAAATGGGTAAAGTCATATTTACAAAAGCCCAGCAGATTGGACGGTACGTTGACCTGATATATATCGTTGGCGTTTTTGCCTGCAATGTTTAATGTACAAGTATGTGTATTCATGCAACTCTCTTTTCAGCTTTAATAATTGGCGGCGTACCAAGTTGTTTTTATAGCAGTTCATTTTTAAACCGATGCAATACCCACAGTTTAAAAGAGATTAGTATTATGAGCGGGTGTCTTCCGATCAAGCTTCGGGTTCTTCGGTTTCCTCTGTTGTTATATCGGGAGCGGAAGCTTCGGTAATGGTGATCCGCGTAGGCGGTGCTTTGGTGGTAGTCTCCTCTGGCTCCTCTTCATCGTCGGCGGGAGAGGCAAACAATTCCTCCATATCTACCGTTTTTCCGTCTATATACAAAATACTGTCGGACACCCAACGGGGAGCGGGATTAGCGTTTTCGTAGGCGATCGCCAGCACCTTTCGGCAGCCGAAGACCCTGCGGTAAGTAATGAAAGGGTATTCCTCATCCTTAAAAGCTTCTTCGGCATAGTAGCTTGTCACCGTTCCGTTGTCGCTCAGATCATCGTAGTGCACAAGCCGATATTTTCCGTCGCTTGTAGTAAGATAATCATGGCTGCGCTGCGAGTAGTCAAGCTCCTGATCCTCTCCGTAAATCTGGTCGACCAAAACATAGCTTACGGAAATTCCGAAATTAAGGAACACGTTGTACACTAATCCGCCTACTATGAACATCATAAGGTAAAGCGTTCCCACAACAGTTTTAAAGGACTCACCCACCCCGCAGGCAAGGAAGATAAACGCAGACACCGCCACAGGAGGTATAATTACATGCCACTGTCCGAAGCCGACTATCATAAGCAAAAACGCCTCAAAAGGAATTATTGCCGCGGTAATGATCGTCGGCACTTGCCTTCGGGTAAAGAACATCAGCACTGCAAACAGGAAGTTTATAAAGACATACATTATCATGAGGGTGGTGATATTTTCGATCTCGGGATAGCTTGTAAAGGTCAGCAGGGCTACCTTTCCCAAGAAATACACGTATATTAAAGAGAGAAAAGATATTCCCAAAAGGAACCATCTGTTTTTTATAAATTTTAAAAACTTGTCCATTTCACATTCCTTTTTATGTTTAATACTGATCCCTTATAAACTGTGGGATTAGTCAATCTCTTTTTGAACTGTGGGTATTACAAGAGATTGGTATAACGTTAAGTGTGTTTACCAAAAAATGTACACTTTATATTGTATAACAAAACGAAGAAAATTTCAAGTAAAATCAAGTGATTTCGTCTATTTGTATAGAAAATATTGGGTTTTATTTGGGGAATAATGGATTTTTTGAAATATTTTCGTGGTTTGTGCAGGATCAATGTTACCGTTATGAGGGAGAAATATCGGATTATAAAAAAAGACCTGCTTTCGCAAGCCCTTTTTATGGTCGGCAATGTATAGAAGTGCGCCCCTGTTTCACGGTGGGATTTTCAATGCCTCTGCAAACCGGAAATTACTTTTTAACCTTGTCCTGAAATATGATATACCCTAAGAAAATAACCGTGATAAATATATAAGCTCCCGCAATCGTCTTTGTGGTGAAGCACATTACCAAGACAGAAAAAAGCATCTTGGATACGATGTCCCCCAACTGAAAATAGGTTGTCATGCCTCCGAACGCCGTCGCCAACTTTGTTTTGTCAAGATTGTTAAAAATCAACGCTCCCATTTTGGGATCGACACATCCGGTCAATAGGCTTGCTATAAATAAGGCTGCCAAAACGATATAGATATTTTGCACAATAATTCCCGAAAACAGAATGACGATAAATACCAGTATAATTTTGATTGCATCGGTCAGTTTCATCTTTTTAAATGTAAAAATCGTTAACGTACTCCCAGCTATCCTCCCGGCTGTTTCACATATTGCCACAAGAGCAATGGTGATTTCGGCACTAATCACACAAAAACTTGGATTCTCAGCCATATGTAATACCACAATCGACGTTACCACCGCAAGACCCGCATTTAATACGGGAATAGCCGCCAATGTTTCCTTGATTCCGGGTATCTTCCAGAGAAGTCTGACTGCATCCGCTAATTCTTTCTTTAGCTGACGGAAAAGTTGGTTCACCGATCTCTTTTCCTTTGGCGCTGACCTTTCCTCGTCTTGACAATACTTCCGCATTTCCTTCCTTGAGCAAACCACGATCATCATGCTTACCGCAAAGGTAAGGGCATTGATCATTGCCAGATTACGGAATGATATATAACAGATCAGTACGCCTCCAACCGCTTGAAAAAGAATATTCAGGCTCATTACAAGAGACTGCCGGAAAGCCATAACCTTTTCACGCGCTTCATTTCGAACGAGTTGATTGATGATCGGATAATACAGACTATTCTCATATTGTCCGGCTAAATCGGAAATAAAATTAGCAAAGCTGACCGCTACTACAATCAAAAGGCTCGGGTTAAATCCGATTATGACGGTGACGAACAGATATGCGGCTATTCTGACGACCAATGTTTTTATTATAGTCGCCACACGTTTTTGATTTTGATCCGCGAAATACCCAAGCAGAAACGAAAATAGAATTGGTATAATTTCAGAAGCATTGATGATTGCAATGGCAAAATCACTTTGCTCAATTTGAAGAACGTAATTCAGCAGCGCCAAATAATAAAGTATATCTCCGAAATTTGAGATTAGATCCGCTATTAAAATTTTTATATATAATGGATTCTTAAGCGTTTCCTTCATTGAATTCCCCCCCATTCCGAATACTGATACAAAGCCCGATTTATCTAACTATGTCCATGATTTCTTAAGCACATATTATAGCACAATACCGGTATTATTACAAGACTTTTCACGCCTTTTTACTATCGTATTAAATTGTGTTGTTGCATCTATCGCCGTTTTTGGCTTTGTTATGCGATTTTTTGTGGTGCCCTTATCTCGTCTATACTATAACACATCTAAGTACTACAAAAGATATTATGCCCACAAACGGCTGTGAAAAGCCACTGTCATAAAGATATAAATCGGAATAACAGACGGAACGCAAGAAAAAAAGTGAGAGAGTAAAAAAACTCCCCCGCTTCTTTATTATAACGTAACCACTATTACCATGATAACCGATGAGAACAGCAAAACCCTCTCCCCGAGAGAGGTTTATCTACAAGCTAAGATCCGGGAAACATAAATTGTTTCCCGGATCTGTAAATTTGTCAGCCGAATATTCCCGCGAGCTTTATTTCCAGATCAGAGCCGTTCGTAATGCCCCTGATATCCTCCGCCCGCGGCGAATGAAAACCGTATTCGTCGTAATAAAGCTTTACCGAAACGCCCGCCTCGCGTTCTCCGTCGGAGCCTATCAGCATAACGGGATAATAGAACATATTCCGTTCCTCGTCAAATCGTTCACTGCCGACGGCTGCATCAAGCAGATAGTTCGATCCCATGAAATCGGCAAACCCGTCATAGACTGCGTTATAATCGGGAGGTGCAAAACGTATCGCTAAAAGATGTCCGGCGGTCTCAACACTATCTTCCCGCCATGCGTCGGCTGTTGTTTTATGCAGAAAACTATCGAATATCTTAACTTCTATGTCGCCGCCGTCGGCAAGATACAACGTGTTTACAAACACACAGATCTCACGGAGATCGGTCGGGATGTCGCTCTCCGAAATAACAGAGCACAGTTCGTAAAAAGATTTTTCACCATCAAATGTGAATAATGTCATATAGCTTCGCGGATCTGTCCAATCGGGCACACCGTATCCGCTGCCGTCATAGTTTGGAGTGAGTATCGTTATCTGATGCACAGAGCCGTCGGTGCGCGTAAATTCAAGCATAAAATATTGTCTTCTGAAAAAACGGCCATGATTAAAATATTGAGAGTGGATTTCACCAACGCGCGGATCGTACTTCTTGACATTTTCGTAGGCGGTTTTCAATTTTTCAAGATAAAAACTTCTGTAAGTGATCGACGTGCCGTCGAGAGTGTCACAGAGATGCAAATTCTCATAACGTTGTACATATTCTTCCATGCGCCCTTCTGCGATCATCTCGGCGAACTGCCGAATCTCATGCTTATAGATCAGATCTTCAAAATCGGTACCGCCGTTGATGTGGAAGATCTGATTTACCGTCAGATATCCGACGGGTATCAAAACCGCGAGCAGCACAACTCCGAGAGTGATCAGACCAATGATCCTTGCACGGAGCCTGCGCTTGACCTTTACAAACGGCTTCAGCGCGTCCATATTGGCTTTGGGAAGCTCCGTTTTGGGGAGCTTTTCAAGCAGACCTTTGCAGGCGGCGCAGGTCTTGATATGCTCCTCAACGAGCGCGGCGCTTTCGGTGCTACATAATTTCTCGTCATAAAGCGGGAGCAGATCCCTTACAACTTCACATTTCATATTAAGTCCTCCTTTTCAAGCATTCGAGCGAGTTTTTCCCGTGCACGGAAGAAATTCACCCGCGCCCAGTTCTCGCTTTTGCCGAACACTTCCCCTATCTCGGAGAATTTCAATTCTCCGTAAAAGCGAAGCGTGAAAATCTCGCGAAACGGCTCTTCAAGCGTGTGGACAAGCTTTAATATATCCACTGCCGAAAGATTTGAAATCGCCCTTTCTTCCGGGTTATCGCTCTTGCTGTCCGTGTTTTCGTCAAGGGAAACTTTATTGTTATCGGCTTTTTTGAGGTGATTAAAATACTCGTTTCTTGCAATTGAACACAGCCACGTTTTAACAGAACACCCGCCCGTAAAGCTGCCGATATTGTCGAACGCTTTCAGCATTGTGTTCTGCAAAATATCATCCGCCAAGGTCGTATCACGGCAAAGCGACAAAATATAGCGGTACACTTCTTTGGCGTACAGCCTGTATATTTCGTTGAAGTCTTCGTCCATTTTCATCACCTCTGTAATATTAGACAATTGAACACACAAAAACGTTACAGCATTATTATAAAATTTTTTTGAGGTTTGTCAATATGAAACGTTTTTAAAAAATCCGTATATATAGCAGTGAGAGGTCAGAAAGTTCTCTCAACTGCGCAGTAATAACGGAGGATAGCGTAATATATCTAATACTATTAACCAATTAAAAATTGGAAAAATGGTTTTTAATTGGTTAATAGTGCTTCGGGTGTAATAACCATTTTGACTTTGTTTTTTCCTGTGTCAAAATGGTTATTAGTATAAACGAAAAACGGCTTGCCTCCGAGCTGAAGCAAGGTAGCACGGCGGCGCTCGGTGAGATCATAGACGAACCTTCGGGGTACGTATGTACCGTCGCGAGGAATTTCTCGCGCGGCACGCTCTCCGAGGACGAGATCGACGAGCTTTCGGGTGAATATTCTTCAAACTCATATATATTATAATATAATGGAGTAAATAGCAGCATACTGATAAGATTAGAAAGCACATTATTTTGTGAGATTTTTTATCTTAACAATATCATGGAGCAAATATTGTAATCATCATTTTATAAGCATTGCAGAAAATTACATATAAGGTCATATATGCAAAAAACGCGGAAGTATCACCTTCCGCGTTTCATGTTTATTTGCGCCTGTCCTGATCGGTTCAAGGCTTATTCAACAAATCAAGGCGTTTCTGTTTATTTTACCGGAGCAACACGGCTTGCATAAACTTGATTGTAGAAATGGTTACCTTCAAGATAATCTGCGTAGTTTACAAACTCAACATTTATCAAACTATGTCCATGATTTCCTACGCATATATTATAGCACAAAGCTGTATTCCATTGACGAAAAAGATTTTTCGGAAAACAAGCATAAAAAATACGCTCCTTGTTTGTAGGGAGCGTATTGTGTGCAGCGTCACGCTGCTGGAGGCGCCACCCGGATTTGAACCGGGGATCAGGGTGTTGCAGACCCACGCCTTACCACTTGGCTATAGCGCCGGTTTTCGCTTTTGTGAATACGCAACTTTTGTTCACAAAAACGAAAAACTCACTGCCCCCGCTTTTGCAGAAGCTTGGTATAGCTTATTCGGAATACCGTAAAAATATTCCAACAAACTACTGGAGCGGATTACGAGGCTCGAACTCGCTACCTCCACCTTGGCAAGGTGGCGCTCTACCAGATGAGCTAAATCCGCATCTATATAAACGGCTTTCGCCGTAATTGCAATTGGCTTTTCGGTATTTACATATATATGCGTTTATGCGCTTACGAGCAAGTCGCACTTAATGTAAATACAAGCCATTTTACGTATTATCAAATAAATAATGAGCGTATTCAGCCGCCCGCGCTTGGGCGGCATAACACTCTTGGTGCTCCCGATCGGAATCGAACCAACGACACGAGGATTTTCAGTCCTCTGCTCTACCAACTGAGCTACAGGAGCATTTCTGCTCATCTGAATATGAGCAGAAACGATTGGGTGATAAAAGTAAAGGGGGTTAAGAACGGCCGCTCTTTTTAGGGAAACGACCGCCGCCTTTCGGCGGTGGCGACCCGGATGGGGTTCGAACCCACGACCTCTAGCGTGACAGGCTAGCGTTCTAACCAGCTGAACTACCGGGCCATATTCTCCCTTGGGAGAATATGGTATGGAATTTGAACAAAAAACAGCCGACAATCAAACTGCCGCCGACTGAGTTTTGGTGGGAGCTACAGGGCTCGAACCTGTGACCCTCTGCTTGTAAGGCAGATGCTCTCCCAGCTGAGCTAAGCTCCCAATACGCCGCCTTGTCTGACGGCTTTTATATTATACACGTTTTTTTAAAGCTTGTCAATACTTTTTTTCTGTTTTTTTATTAGAAATTGTCACAAAATCTTTGCACATTTTGTGAGACAATGTTTATAGTGTATCAAAAAATGTAACTTTTATGCGGGAAGTGTAATTTTGGGGGTGGGGATCCTCAATCGGCGGAATGCCTTTTTGACTGCGTTAGGCTTTTTAAAACTGCGTTTTGAGCTGTGAGGTGCTTTTTGGAAAGCATTGTAAAACGGGTTTTTTAAAGCTGCGCTTTATGTAGTGCTTTGCTTTTATGGAAAACTGCCGATTTACTAATTCTTAGAGCTACGCTTTATGTGGTGTTCTCTTTATTTTCGGAAGCAAGTGCAGTTTGCGCTCCCGCGCGGGGCTTAAGGTGACTCCAAAGGGGGGGAGAAGGTGCAATAAGCTTCACCTTATGCTGTTTCATTTATAAAATAGCACAATCCTTATAAC
>JAAVIG010000103.1 GCA_014796735.1 Oscillospiraceae bacterium | reverse complement strand
TGTATAATTTTGTTTGTCCATAATTGCTCCTTTTTTGTGTTTTTGGTCTTCAATCAAATTATAACACATTGGAGCAATTATGGATATATATTTTTTTATATTTGTTTTATATTTGTTTTATATTTGTTTTATATTTGTTTTCTTAAGTTCCCATGTATGGGGCTTTGCCCCCTCGCGGAGCTAAAGCTCCGCTTCACTCCTACTTCCTTTTTGCAGTGCAAAAAGGAAGCGAAAAAGACATTTGCGGCTTCGCCGCTTTCTGATTTTATTTTTTCTTTTTTATTTCCCATTAAGATCACACACAATAACACCCAATCCAACGGTACTGATATAACATCTTCCATACTCATTAACATCACCCTTAATAAAGTACCCATTACCCATACCGCCGAACTGCATATCGCCCTGTGTTACGGCAGACCATGTTTCGCCATCGTCCTCCGACCAGTAAATCCCGATAGTGTCTTCTTTGGTAGGTCTTCCCCAGACGTAGAGAGCGTCGGGAGAGCCTTCGTCCTTACCCTTGCCCACGCCTACGCCGAGACACGCAACCAGATTTTCTTTTCTCTCAAAGGTCTTGCCGTGATCTGTCGATACCTGCAAGCCCGCCGCGGGAAGATAAACCACGCCCTCCTTACCGGGTACAACCGTGATTCTTACAGCACTGAACAGGCTGTAAGTCGTTTCAAAGCTTTTTCCGCCGTCGGAGCTTACATAGAAGGCGCTTCCGCTGGTGGCGTAAACGTAATCGGGATTAACGGGATCGCATACAACGTAGTTTGTAATATAAATGCCCTCGCTTGTCTGCCATGTATCTCCGTTATCATCGGAATAGTACAGAGCCACCGCGCCCTCGGGAGTCCAGAAAAAGCGTTTTCCGTCCGCGGAAACGCTGACGACGCCTTTTCCCTTACCCGCTTCGGGCATGCTCTTGGCTTTCTGCCAGTTATTTCCGCCGTCAAGAGTGTAGTAAAAGCCCACGTCCGCCGCGCCGCATTTTACCCATACGTCGGTGTTTTCGTAAGCAACGGCAAGGCTTGTTATAGAGCCTAATTTGCTGTTGTGAACATCGCCGTATTCAAAGGCGTTGTCGTTTACAAAGCCGTCATAGTCATAAACGCTGGTAACAATGGGGCCTCCGGGGATAGTCACAAGCTCCGAGGGCACCGTTTCCTCAATGCCTCTTGAGTTAAAGTAAAATGCGGGGGATTCGTCCCAGATATTGTCACAGGCGAAAATGCCGTTGCCCGAAACCACCTTTATTTTGTTCGGATCAAAGGGATCGATCATCAGACAGCCGCACCAGTGGATCGCGTAGCCGTTCATCCACGGGATACCGCCGTCGCTCATGGTCATTTTTTCGTTAATGCTTTCCCATGTCGCGCCGCCGTCCACGGTAACGAAAAACTCGTCGCCGAATGAGCCGTTGGGCTGTTGTACCCAGCGGTTTTCGGTAACCGCTACCATTCTTTGGGGATTAGTGGGGTCAATTGCCACGTCGCCGAATCTGTATTCGATAGGCTGGATACTTTCTACTTCGCCGCTTGCGATATTCAGACGTCTTATGGAGCCGTTGCTGCCGTCGCCGTGAGGTCCCTCGGTAGCTCCGTAGGCTATCAGCAGATTTCCCTGTCCGTCAAGTCTCATTCTCTGGGGGAATAACCCCTTGGGTAGATCGGGTACCGCCGCCCAGCTTTCGCCGCCGTCGTTGCTTACCCAGATGTTATCGTCTTTGTTTTTGGAAATAGCCGCATAAACTCTTGTACACTCGCTTCCGTTTGAGGAATCGGGGTCAACGATTATCGAGCAGATACCGTTGCCGTTTGGGGTGTTCACCTGTGTGGCGTCCGACAAAGCCTGAAGCGTTGTCCATGTTCTGCCGCCGTCGGTGCTCTTTATAAGACCGCCCGTTCTGCCGCCGATGTAGATTATATTTTTGTTTACGGGATCAATGGCAATGCGCTCACCGTTTTGTCTGCCCATTCCGTTGCCGTGAACCTTTATATAATCGGAAATGTCAATTGTTTCAAAGGTCTCGCCGTAGTCGTCTGAGATCATTATACAGGTCTTGCCGCCGCTGAAATAGGAAGTACCCGCCACAAGATAAAGCTTGTTTGGTTCGTCGGGGTCAACCGCCAAGCCGTCGATACCCAAAAGACCCACGTCGTCTTCCGTAATGTTGTAGGAAAGGGATTTCCATTTTTCTTCGTTTTTATCCCAGCGGTAAGCGCCGCCTACGTCGGTTCTGGCGTAATACAGGCCCTCCTCGGAGGTGGAGAAAACGCCTGACACAAATCCGCCGCCGCCCATTGCAAGCTGACTGTAGCTCCAGTCCGATGAAGCAGCGCTTCCGCCGCTGCCGTCGGTATTGTTGTTTTCAGCGGCGGAGCTTCCGCTTCCGCTGTTGCCGTCCGCGGTGTTTTCGGGGTTGTCGTTGTTATTCGAGCAGGCGCAGAATGTTAAAACCGCCGCCAATGCCACAGCGGTAAGCTTTACGCCCTTTCGGTCAAGTAGTTTGAGCATATCGGTAACCTTTCTTTCATTGCAGATTTTTGTCTTTGAAATTGGTATAAAAAGGGATAGCCGAAATTTACGCTAGTCATACGATTTCAGCAATATACAATTTTATTTTACCATAATGGTATATGTTTTTATATAGTTGTTTGTAACAAAAAAAGACAAGAGGTTTTGGAGAAAATAACCATTCTCTAAACACTATTTCAAAATATTCCATATCAATTTGTCTGTTTTTTATTTTCGTCGGTTTATTGCTTCCTATAACAGGCAATACTATTTTATAATGAAAAATTAAAAAAAAGAAAGGGGAAAAAGCATGTCAACCGTAATTGTTACACAGGACAACATAAGCAGCGAGGTTTTTCTCAGCAGTATTCCCGTTTTGATCGACTTCTGGTCTTCCTATAACCAAGAAAAAATATCCGCTGCTTCCTTGGAGGAGATAAGCGAGGAGCTGAAGGGCACCGCAAAAATAGTAAGAATAAACGTAAACGACGAACCCGATATCGCTTACCGCTTCAAGGTACATCGAGTCCCCACCATGTTGGTTTACCGCGGGGGAGCGGTTACGGACACGATAGTGGGGAACGCGGACAAGGGAACTATAAAGTGGCTGTTAACAAATTGAAAGATCATTCCTCCAGAAAATACGTTGCCTCCATGTCCGCAGTCGCGGCGGCAAACGCCAAGGGATATTTTTCCAGAGCGTTTCCCACCAGATTATTATCCTCCGTACCCGAAAAGCCCATATGCCAGCGGATAGCCATTGCTTCGTCACGGGTGAGCCGCATAAAGCCGCTTATCATATACACCGATTTTTCGCCGTGTCCGTAGGGTAGCTTATCCTCAAATTTGTAGCAGGGCACCTTTTCCCATACCCCCTGATCGTTTTTCACGTTTCGGAAATCCCTTGTATACACATCAACCTTGCAAATATCATGAAGCAGTGCCACTATTGCCACCGTTTCCGCCGAAAAATTCAGCTTATAGGTTTCCTTGACCCGTTCTCTTGCAAGGTAGTCTACCAAGCAGTGATAGACGTTAAGAGAGTGCTGGGCAAGCCCGCCGTCGTAGCAGCTGTGAAAGCGCGTGCTGGCGGGAGCGGTGAAGAAGTCGCAGCGGTTGCAGAGGTAGTCCAGCAGCTTGTCCGAACCCTCACGCTTTATATTATCATTGTAAATTTGAATAAATTCCTGCTTTATTTCGTTTACGGAGCGTTTTTCCATTGCGGTATTCCTTTCGTCAAAATTTTTTTCATAGAAAATTGCGGTGTCAAACATTTTCGCTTGACACCACAATACTTATTTATCACTTGAACCTTTAATGCTTGTTTGCAAACACGCTCTAAGGGTGTTACAGTTTAACAAAACTTAAAATTTCATTCGTTTATCATTTCGGAAGCCTTGCCTGTCGTTTTGAATGTGGTCTCTCGACGGCAGTCATAGCTGTAGAAGAGTTCATCATAATCAATTTTTGAGCCAAGGCAAACTCCGCCGTAAGCCCCGACGGTACGAGATAGGTCATAGAAGCTTTCTGTGCCAACATACAGCATAAATACACAGCCGAGGCGTTCGTTGATGCTTTTGATTATTTCCTCGGAACGGCTGGCGATCTTCGTCGCGCCTGCGGTATCCGTGATAAGTATAATTGAAAAGCTGTGTTGACAGTAGCTTTTGCCGTCTTCCCGCTGTGTATCATTGAATATCTTGCTTACTGCTTCCTGTTCCGTAAGGCTTCCCGTCGGATAAACGATCAACCCGTCCTCGCCGATCTCGGGAATGTCAACTCCCTCATAAAGCCAATCGGATATTTCGTCCATATACATCATGCTGATATAATTATCGTACGCAAGAGCGCCGCTGCCGCTCGGACGATATGAAAATTCGGTCTGCGGATCATCTGCCGGAGCTGCTTTGAACTCAATGCAAAGCGACCATTCCTGCGGGTACAGGAAATAGCTGCAAACAAAATCCCGACCGTATTTTTCTTTTAAAAGCTCCTCGGAAGCATCGGTTATCGGAGTATCTGTCACCCACTCCCACATTGGCTGACTGTCGGAGATCACATATTCTCCTATAGTTATCGAATGCTGCTGTTGTATAGTCTCATTAAGTGAATCCACCTTACAGCCGCAAACGGTTGCCGCAATGATAGCAGCTCCAACCAATATTTTTTTCAAAAGGTACTCCTTTCGAGGTATGATGTCTTTTACGTTTTGTTTATGAAACTACATTTTATACAAAATGTTTACGAATGGCACCGCGGTATTTCGCATACGGGAGCCGTAAAAAACTCAATTAAAATATAACCCGTCAGAACCAAGTTAAAATAAGGTTTTGATGGGTATATTTATTATGTTTTTATTACGTTTCGAAATCAATAGCATCGGGGAATATTCTGTCGCTTTCTTCTTTGTTAAGGAACGTGGTGCTTACATAGCCCTGAATTATGGCGCCGTCGTCAACGGTAATTGTAGACGCGCTTATATCGCCGAAAACCACCGCGTCGGCCTTAAATTCCGCCTTACCCGTGACTTCCACATTGCCCTTGACTTTACCGTTTATCTTGGCAAAGCCCGAGTTTAAATCGCCTATAAGCAGCGTATCGCGGCCTATCTCCACATCACCCTTAAGCTGAATATTGCCCTGCACCTGCGAAACCATCATATTCGCGTTGCTGCAAATAATATCGCCGATGATCCTGCCGTTAAGGTCAATATCCTTGGTAGTCTCAACGTCGCCTCTTATATCGCCGTCAATGCTCATATTCGCAAAGGAACGGACATTGCCGTCTATAATGGTATTTCTTGAAATTACCGTAAGCTCGTTGTCGGAGCTGTCGCGGTAATCACGCTGAGCGTTTACGCTGCCAATAGGATATGTATTTCTTTGATTGTCGTAATTTCTGCCGTAGGACTGCCCTTGATTTGATCTGTCGTTTCCGATGTAGGAGGAGCGCTGACGGTTGTTTTCCGCCGCTCTTTCGTTGTCGAAGTTGCGGACGTTGTAATTGCGGGTCTCTCTGTCTCCGCCCATACCGCGCTGATTGCCGTAATTGCTGTCCTGTCTGTCGTAGGAATTACGTTGATTGTTGTTATAGCCGCCATCCTGTCTGTTGTCGTAGGAGCCGCGCTGGTTGTTGTTATAACCGCCGTCCTGTCTGTCGTCATAGGGATCGCGCTGATCGTTATATCCGTTATCCTGTCTGTTGTCATAAGAGCCGCGCTGACTGCCGTTATAGCCGTTATCCTGTCTGCCGTCGTAGGCATTGCGGCGGTCATTATATCCGTTATCGCGTCTGTCATCGTAATTTCTGCCGACGTTATCATTCTGACGGTTATCGGAGGCTCTGTTTCCGTTATAGTCTCCGCGTCCCCTGTCCCGATTGTCGTTATAGGCGGGCTGTCCGTTATCGTAGGGACGGCCGCCGTTATCGCCGCGGTTATCGTAAGAGGACTGTCTGTAGCCTCTGTCGTTATTGTAATCGTTGGGACGCTGGCTGTAATTTCTGTCCTGATTATCCTCATACCTGTCCTGTTCGCGGTAATTGCCGTCCTGAGGTCTTGAATAGCCCTGATCGAAATCATCGCTGCCGTCATAATAATCTCTTCCGTCACCCGAGCTGCCGTTCATTCTGTCCTGAGGGGGATTTTCCCGACGGTAATTATCGCGGTTATTATTGCCCTGTCCGTTATCGGCATCCTGATCGCGGTAATAAGGACGGCTCGCGCCTTCCGCGAAACGTCCGCTGTCGGCATAGGGCTGATCGTCGCCTAACGCTCTTTTCAAGCCCGCAACCTGCGCGTTTCTCTTTTTATCGTCCTCTTTCGTATTACCGGTAAGCTCCTTTACCGCCTGCGAAAAGTTTTCCTTCAGTCCCATTTTAAACGGTCCTTTCATTTAAAAATTACGGTTTTAAACCGATTGGTCTCATAAAGTGCAGTGCCTGTTAAAAAAAGGCGCAAATATACATATTTATGATACAATAATATGACTTTTTTGTCAAGAGAAAAGCC
>JAAVIG010000102.1 GCA_014796735.1 Oscillospiraceae bacterium | reverse complement strand
GTAGCATACAGCTTCCGTTAAATATTCATTTCCGGAATTTATCCCGATCGTTTTCCACTTTTCCTCAGTACCGGTATAGTAAACATTTTCCAAGCTCGTACAAAACTCAAAGGCATCTTCTCCGATTGATGTCACACTGTCAGGTATTGTCACTTCTAAAAGGCTTCCGCAGTTATAAAAAGCAGTATCCTCTATTGATACAACACCGTCTGGGATTTGCACCTTAGTGATCGTACCGTCATTGTAAAGGAAATCGCTTCCGATCACCGTAACAGCTTTGCCGTCAATTGTTTTGGGAATATTAACGCTTCCCATTCCTCTATATACTGTCAAACGAATCGTTCCGTCTTCCAGGTCTTCATAAATAAAATCGTCCGGATCGGAGTAGTTAAACCGCAGGTTTGCAAAATCTTCATTGTAATAGCCTTTTGTAATAATATACCATAAGTTTTCATTACCGGTATAATAAATATTTTTCAGGTTGCATCCACTAAACGCATCCCATCCGATTGAGATAACACTATCAGGTATCACCACCTCGGAAAGCGAACTGCAGCCCTCAAATGCTCTATCGCCTATTATTACTACACTGTTGGGAATATTGATTGAGGTCAACGAGGTACACTTGGAAAATGCATAATTGCCTATCTCGCTTAAACCGTTAATTTCAATTGATGTCAAAGAGGCGCAGCCTTCAAATGCGCCGCCTATCGATGCCGCACCGTTGATTTCAACCGATTCCAGAGATGTGCAGTTGCCAAATGCCCTTTCTCCTACTGATGCCGCACCGTTGATCTCAACTGAGGACAGCGAAGTACAGTTGATAAAAGCATAATCGAGTACATATACTACACTTTCGGGGATTATAATTGAAGTCAGAGATTCGCAGTTTGCAAATGCCTCCTCGCCTATAGTCGTGACGCTGTCGGGAATTTCAATTGAAGACAGCGATTCGCAGTTTGCAAATGCACATCTACCTATTAACGTTACACTATCGGGGATTACAATCGAAGACAGCAATTCGCAGTTTGCAAATGCAAGTGCACACACTAACATTACACTGTCGGGTATTTCAATCGAAGACAACGATTTGCAGTCCGCAAACGCAGCTTCGCCTATTATTTTTACGGTGCTCGGAATATATACTTTTGTGACTGTATCTATATTCCAAAAGCAACTGTTTCCGATCACAGTCACATCTTTCCCGTCAATTTGCGCGGGAATATCAATTTCCTCGGGGCCGTAGTCCGGCAAATCATCTTGATACCGATATTGATAACCGAGCAAAATAACCGTACCGTCGTTCAAAACACCGTACTGACATGTATAATCCTCATTCTCATATGTAAATTCAACCCCGTCCCAATTCGTCTTCTCCCAATCTTCCCAAGTCCAATTCCATTCCGGATCATATAAAACCGAATCATCAATATACTCCAATCTTACATCTTCATTCTCACCCCTGTCACGCACAACATCTTCCGCCAAATTTCCGTTAACCACCAAAATCTCCTCATCGGTTCCCCCGAGATCATCACCGAAAACCAATCCTCCGCTTGCAACGGCGGCGGCAGTAATCAAAGCAACGATCTTGATCAGCAATTTTTTCATTGTAATTCCCTCCATAGACGTAGTTATTTTCAATCAAACCAAAGCGCTTCACTGCGGCTGCAAATAATAATCGGGCATTTTATACTTTAATTATACCATATTATAGAAAAAACGCAACCCTTTATTTGAAAAGAATTGCGTTTATAGAATCGGCTTGTCCTTGGTTTGTGCTCATTCGGTACTTTCCGATAAAAGCATATTAACAAAGCCGCCGTCTCAAATTTTCCTTTTAAGACGGCGGCTCTTCTGCTTTTGCGTTTTAGCCGTTTATTTATTTTCTCTTCTTAAAGATAAGTACTCCCGCGGCAGCCATTGCGCTGGGAATAACGGCAAGCGCAACGCCCGTGGTCTTATTGGTGTTATCCGAGCTGTCGCCGGCATTTCCGACGTCATTTCCGCTGTTACCGTTATCGGCAGCAGCAGTGCCCTCGGTATTACCGCTGATGTTGCCGTCCGTACCCGCGGTAGTATTATCGGCGGGAGCGGAATCGGCAGTGACAGCGGCGGCAGCGGTTGTATCGTCGATTCGATCGCTTACGGCAGCTGTTGTTAAATCGGTGGTAACTACTTCACTTTCGGCAATGGTGGTAGCAGCAGCGGTTGTTGTCTCGGGAACCGAAAAGCCTCCGCCCGTATATATTGTAGTGGTAATTACAGGAGGCAGCTTTGCAACCGTTCTGGTCTCCTTTTCGCCGCATATCTCACACTCGCGCGCTTCTTCGCCCTCTTCCTCGGAGGTGGCTTCCTTTGTTACCGTCCATTCGCCCCAATCGTGACCCAAAGCGGGAACCTCCTCTGTTTTGGTTTCATCGCACTTGGTGCATGTAAAGGTTTTTACTCCCTTTTCGGTACAAGTGGGCTCTTCGGTAACGGTTCCCTCGTCCCAGGTGTGACCCAAAGCCTCGACCTCTTCCGTTTTGGTATCGTTACATCTTGTGCAGGTAAAGGTCTTTACTCCCTTTTCGGTGCAGGTAGGCTCTGCGGTAACCGTTCCCCCGTCCCGGTCATGACCCAAAGCGGCAATATCTTCCGTTTTTGTCTCGCCGCAGTCGATACATGTAAAGGTTTTCACCCCGTTTTCGGTACAGGAGGGTTCTTCGGTTACCGTTCCCGCGTTCCAGGTATGAGCGCAGGATATTTTTACCATTTTGTCAATATCCCTTTCGGAAGGAGTTTTGAAATAGCCCTCAACGCCCGTTCCGTATTTTTCTTCAAGATTGACAAAATCCAGATTTTCGTCTATCATATTGACCTCGATAGGTACAATGCAGATTCCCGTGCTTCCTATCGGCGCGTCCGATTTGACTGTAAATTTCACCGCCGCAATATCGCCTGTTTTAGTGACGTTTTCTTCCGAAAGCGGACAGCTCCACCTAAGTATGACCGTACCCGATTCATTATTTGCTTTGGGCGAGGTAAAGGAGCCGGGAACGCCGAAATCCTCCAGAGAGGTAATATCGGAGTTGTTTTCAATTGTAACGGCAGCAGGATCGTACTTTACCTGAAATCTTAAGGAAACCAGTCCCGGATTCTCGTCCAAGCTAACCGTCATCGTAAGGCTTTCACCCCGCCCCGCCTCGGTCTTGTCAAACGACGCGCTGACCGCGTAGCCGTTGTCCTCCGCCGCGCTTGCGGCGATTGCCGGGCATAGTGCGGAGCCGCAGGCAACGGCAGCCGCTAATATGCCCGAAATAAGTCTTTTCATAGTTTTCTTCTCCTTGATTTTTAAAATTTTATGCAAGTTTCGTATACAAAGTTTTATTAGTGTTTCGAAATAATGCATATAAATGTTGATTTCTATTGCTTTTTCCAAAAACAAATAATTTAATCATACCACCCCGCCAATTTTCTTGCCAAAACAATGCCGTCCTGATCGTTTACCCTGCCGTCCCCGTTAATATCCGCGGCAGCTGTGTCGATCTCGTTGCCCCATTCGGCAAGATAGCGGGAGAGAAGCATGCTGTCTTGGTCGTTTACGGTTTTGTCGCCGTTGATGTCGCCTAAAACGGCGTCCGGGATAAGTTTTTCGTAGGTTACTATGTATTCGCTGAAATGATCTGTAATAAATGAGAGGAATGTTCCGATCGCTTTTGCCTTCATATCGGTGTACGTTCCGTCCGCTTCTTTACGGTATATCTTACAGTCGTCGGCATTCAAACCGCTCGGTACGGGAATTTTCACACGCGCGCTTCCGTTAGGTTGAGTTATTTCTCCGTTTACGGTAAGAGTAATATCAAATGTAACGGAGCTCTCCGTTCTGTCTTTTTCCGTTACGTTAACGGAAGTACCGTCGGGAACTGCGTCGGGGTCAACAATGACCTCAATATCGGAATCGTTGTCCTTGTTAGGAGCAATAAGCTTGATCGCCTCAAAATTTATATTGTTTTCGGCGGCGTAGGTTTCGGCATATGAACCGGCTTCGCCGTAGATCGTGAGAAATTCGGGACTGCCGTCTGCGGCAAGTAAGGAGGAGGGACAGCCATCAAACACAGTATTGGACATATATGTTACGCTGCTCGGTATAACAATTGAATACAGAGCAGACCATGAAAACGCCCCCGACTCTATCCTTGTTATGCTGTTCGGGATTGTAACTTCGGTAAGTCCCGTTCCAGAAAATGTAAAAAAATCTATGTCCGTCACGCTGTCGGGTAAACTGATCGATTTCAGCTTAGGGCAGCCGCCGAAAGCACCACCTCCAATACTTGTTAAATCATCGGGTAAGTTGATCGATTTCAGTTTAATGCAGCTGCTAAAAGCATTATAACCGATACTTGTTACGCCGTCGGGAAGAGTGACCGCCTCTACTTGGCAGTTTTCAAACGCACGGTTTCCTATACTTGTTACACCGTCGGGAACAGTGAAAGCTCCTTCAATATTGCACGGATATGCTCTAAGCTGAGATTTATCCTTATTATACAATACGCCTTCCTTTGAAGAAAAAACAGTATTGCCCTCATCAACATCAAACGCTGTCAGCAAGGAACAGTGATAAAAAATATCAGAGCTTATTACAATTACACTGCTCGGAATTACAAGAACCCCACTATATCCAAACGGGCAGAATAGTAATTCTGTTTGGTCTTTGTTGTACAAAACGCCGTCAATTGCGGAATACCCACTGCTGCTTTCATCTACGTTTATTTCCGCAAGCGCATCGCATTCAGAAAACCACCCGATATCATAACCGAACTTGATGTAGTCAGAGGAAGGAACATCGCCTAAAAAGTCAACGCATTCCAAGGCTTTGCATTTTTTAAAAGCGCTATTTCCTATACGCTCTATTCCGCTTGGAATTGTAAAAGAGGTAATAGAGGTACAGTCGGAAAAAGCATAGTCGCCTATTTCCGTTACACTATCCGGAAACAAAAATGTTTCTCCTTCTTTTCCGGCAGGATAGCAAATAAGCACGGTCTGTTCCTTGTTATATAAAACGCCGTCTGCTGACATGTAGGCACTGTTATCCGCATCCACCTCTATTTTTTTTAAAGAAGAACACCCTGTGAAAATATTACTAACTCTGAAACCGTTGCCTATTTCCGTTACGCTGCCCGGGATAACAACCGAAGCAAGGAACTTGCAGCCCGAAAAGGCATTACTGCCTATATCCGTTACACTGTCCGGAATTAAAAATGTTTCTTCTTCTTTTCCGGCAGG
>JAAVIG010000101.1 GCA_014796735.1 Oscillospiraceae bacterium | reverse complement strand
GTCTGTTCATTTAGTTATTCTCCTTAATTATTTTTGAATATATTTTCTAACCAATCCCCATAAGCAGGTATCCAATCTTGGGTATATCCATAGCCGTGGGGAGCGTCCTCCAACACATTCACTTCTACAGAAACATCAGCCTTGCGGAGAGCCCCAACATTCAGTTCAAACTGCCGCACAAAAGGATCTCTTGTGCCATAGCAAAAATATGTTGGCGGAAGATCGGACTGCGCAAATTTATCACTGTCGGTGGAAGCCACGCTTAGTCGCCCATAAAATGAATAGATCATTCCGTCTGCACCTGCGTCTGCCGAAATGTCGTCCAAGGAATCGGTAACATAGCTTGGATCAAGGGCAGTTCCGTTTACTAAGCTGTCATAATTCAACAGCATTTCACCTGCAAGAATACCACCTGCCGAAAATCCCATAACTGCGATGTCCTTTTCATCAATTCCGTATACATCGGCATTTTTCCTCACAAACCGCACTGCACGTGCAAGATCAAGCGCACCCTCTTCCTGCGTATATGGGCGCAAACGGTAATTTACCACAAAGCTCTGATATCCGAGCTTGCTCAATTTCTCCGCCACAGGCGTTCCTTCGGGGTGATCGCTTCGGAATTGAAAGGCTCCGCCTGCACAGATAAGCACTGCGCCCTTGACTTCCGTACCCTCGGGAACAGGAAAAGTCACTACATAAGGTCGAAAGTCTGGGTCGTCAAAGTAATTTCCGTTATTTACAATATATTCGGTTGTGGCAGGTGCGTTGCCCTCCTCCCAAAGATACAATGTTTGAGAATTATGAGGGTCTGCCGCTGCGTTAAGAACCGTATTTCCGTCAGCCGAGGGAGCTGCCAAAAGCGGAGCGGAGGTGTTTATATCAAGGCTTTTCGCCCACTCCGTAATGGTGTCCTCATTTCCGAGAATATCATTCCTTGACAAATTCAGAGCATCATCACTTACGAATGCTCCGGGCTGCAGATCGGAAATTGTTTTCTTTGTTTTGGAAAGTCCGCTGCCACCATGAGTTACAAAGGGGATTATCGTCTTTGCACCAAAATCGTATTCCTCCAAAAATGTATACACGGGCATCGGCAGATCACCCCACCAATTGGGATAACCGAGAATGATCGTGTCATATTTTGATATGTCGTCAATGTGGTTCTTCAATTCGGGACGTGTGCCCTCTGCCTTTTCATCGGCGGCAAAGTCGGTAAGAGCGTCATGATCGTGGGTATATTCCCGAACTGCTTCAATGGGAAACATATCGCCGCCAACGGTTTGTTGAATTATGTGTGCAACATATTCGGTGTTGCCGAATTTTTCACCGTCCTTGACCACAACGCTTGCTCTCGCAACTGTATCAACATCGTCCTCAGGAACGGTGAAATATGCAATTAGAACCCGTGAATTTCCATTTTCGGAGGGCGGTGCAGCCGCTTGATTATGGTTGGGTCTTGAATTTGAAGTCAAAGAGCCGTTATCGGAAGAAATATGTGTATTCCTGTCCGAATTACTATCGGAGCAGCCGGTGCAAAACAATAAGGCTGCAAGAATAATTGCAGTAAATTTCTTCATAAGTCACCTACTTTGTAAGCTCGTTTTGTTCAAGATAGCTTGTTATTGCTGCGGTATCGGAGTGCTTGGCGAACAGACCGTCATGCACTGTTCCATTTCCCGAACAGCTGCGAACGAAATCCATCGACTGTTCAAACTGCTCCTCGTCCATAGATGCCGACTGAGTAAAGGGATAAATGTCAATTCCCGTCAGATCGTAATTCTCCAAAAATGTACCGATTATCATGGGAGCAGTGTGCCACCAGATCGGATATCCAATAATTATATTATCATATTGGGAAACAGAATCGGGTAGGTCTTTTATAGCAGGACGGGCATTATTGTCACGTTCTTCAAGAGCCACCTCGGTGCAGGGGGTGTATTCCGTGGGGTACGGACTTACGGGAATGATCTCAAAGGTGTCCCCGCCTGTCAAAGCGGCGATAGTTTCAGCCATTCCCGCTGTGTTGGAGGACCATGTGAAATAAACCACCAGTGTTTTGTCCTCATCGACCGCAGGTGTGGGATCGGTGCTGTTTTGTTCCGTTTGACCCGATTCGGCGGAAACGCTTTCGGAAGCATCTCCCGAAACGAAACTTTCTTCACTTATAGAAGATGTTTCCGATGAGCTGTTTGTGGTTGAACTGCTCTGAATAGGCGCAGGATCGGATATTTCATTGTTATTGCACCCTGTCAAACACAAAGCTAATGCTAAACTTGCAAATAATGCACAGATTTTTTTCATAATTCAAAAACCTCCTTATTTTTAAAGACATTCTTTAAGGATATCCAAGATTTCCTCATGGGTCAGCTTTTTGCAACAGCCCGCCGTAATGTTTGTGGAATCCGCAATAGCTTTGAAATCGGTGCTTTCGGGTATTCCCATTTGCGAAAATGTTGTGGGCAGACCGACCTCTTTAATGAATTTTTCAAGCGTATTGATACCCGCAAGAGCCGTTTCCTCATCTGAAGCCTTGCTGCTTATGCCCCAAACATTTTTGGCAAATCTCGCAAATCTGTCCAAGCCGTCCTTGTAAATATGACGGTATAAAACGGGGTGAATTACCGCCAGGCCTTTTCCGTGATTGCAGTCGGTATATGCCCCAAGCTGATGTTCGATTTGGTGAGCCTGAAAATCCGTGATCTTGCCAATTTTGAGAATGCCATTCTCCGCCATTGAGCTTGCCCACATCAGCTCACTCCGAGCGTTATAATTCTCCCGGTCGGTAAGCAGAATGCGCATGTTGCTGATTACACTGCGCATTACCGCTTCGTTTATATCATCGGAAAGATTATTGTCAGAGGGTTTCCCGAAATATGTTTCCATTGCGTGGCTCAAAGTATCAAAAGCTCCCGACATAACCTGTTCAAATGGAACGCTCATGGTGTAAGTCGGGTCGAGAAAAGCAAAATCCGCTTGCGCTCCGAAAATTCCGCACTTTATTTTTTTCTCCTCGTTGGTGATCACCGCACCCGCATTCATCTCCGAGCCTGTTCCCGAAGCTGTTACTACTGCGCCCATTGGAATAAATTCGGCGGGATATTTCTTCTTGACGATCTCGTTTTCCCAAATATCCTCATCGGTTTTAGCCTGTGCGGAAACTATCTTGCAGCAGTCAATGACCGAACCGCCGCCCACTGCGAGAATAAAATCCACATTACTTTCACGGGCTATCCTTGCGCCCTCCTGTACCTTAGCATAAGTCGGGTTCGGCATAATTCCCGAAAATTCCACAACAGTTTTTTCTGCGGAATTTAATATACCGATAATTTCATCATAAATGCTGTTTTTCTTGATTGAGCCGCCGCCATAAGCCAGCATAATGGTGTTGTAATTTTTCAGCAGACTGGCAAGATATTCCTTAACGCCGCCCTTGCCGAAATATACCTTTGTCTTGTTTTCATAAATAAAATTATTCATTTTAAAACCCCTTATTTTAAATTGCAAGGCACCGCACAGGGCAAGCGTTCCGCTTGCCCTGCCTGCGCATATCGGCATACTTGCTCCGCAATTATACCGATATGCTTGCTGCGGATGTCTTGCTAAAATTGTCTTTCCCAAAATCTGACCGCATCATCAAGCCATCCTTCGGCGACTGTACCCGTGCCTATTCCGAAACCGTGCCGCAATCCCTCGTAAACGTGAAATTCGGTGTCAATACCCAGCGCACTCATATTGTCAAGCCGTGTTTTCATTGTCCTCCAGCTTGCTATGCCATCGCTGTCGCCAACGCAGACATAGGTAGGAGAATCGTTTTGGGAATATTCACTTAGCCCTGTGTACTGCATAATAACGGCTCCTGCGTGAGGCAATTCACGCTCGCCAAAGCCCTCGGGACCGTATGAACCTACCCAAGCAGACATTCTTGCCCCTGCCGATCCACCCCAAAGGGAATAGCAGTCAGTATCGACTTCAAGCTCGTCGGCATGGTCGAAAATAAACGCCACAGCCCTTGACAGATCCTCGCAGGCTGTTTGCGCTCCGGGACGGTAGATCACAGCAAATGCGTTATAGCCGCGCTTTGACAGCTCAAGTGCGTGGGGAAAGCTGTCATGCATAGCCCCCACATACGCAAATCCTCCGCCTGCACTGCAAACTGCGAACTTTTCACCCGGATCTCCCTTGAAGAAAAACAATCCCGTATCCTTTTTCCGAGGATCGGCGGCTTTCTCCGAATCGGAGTAAATATCGTAAAAGATCACATCGCCCGATTCCGCATGAGAGCGCATATAATTTGTGATCTCGACGGTCTTGTCAGGATCTATGTTGTTGTACCATGTAAGGTTCAGATCACCAAGCGTTTCACCGCTGTAATATCCCTCGTTCACGGGAAAAACAAGTCTGCCGTAATTCCCAAAAGCCGGATCGTTTATCACGTCCGAAATTTTCGTATCACGGGTGTATGGACTGCTTGTGATCACGGGTCTGCTCACTTCCTCTGATTCTGATGCGGTTTCGGACGGAATACTCGCTTTGCTTTCTGTGCTTACGGGTTCAAGGTTTTCGTTGTTTTGAGCTGTATTCAAAGTGCTTTCGGGGTTCATCTCCGAACTGCATCCCGCCGTGCAAAATATTATAACCAATGTAAATATAACTGCAAGTTTTCTCATTGCTGCTCCTTTTTTAAAATTGTATTTGGGCTGTCTTTTTTGCCTATCCGTTTTAATATAACGGACAAATAATGTCCCACAAATACAAACAGTCCCATAACAGCAAGATAATCCAACAAAAAAAGTATCAACGGTTCTTCAAAATCAAAAAATACAAAATGGAATTTCAGCAGCATATAGTTTCCTATATCACGCTTAATAAACGCATAAACTCCGTAGCCTGCGATCAGTGCTCCAACAACCCGCAAGATTCGGTTACCTGCCGCAGACGGCTTTTTGACAAGCCTTTTCGCCATATTCAGCATTATGTTCCAATGAATTCCGACGTGCAGCGAAATGATACAGAATCCCCAATACGCCGACAGCATGTGTATATTTCTTGCCCAAGACTGTCCGCCGCTTATTTTCAAGAATGCCAACGCATAACGTGAAAGAACGATCCCGCTTATCATAGAGCCAAGCATTGATATTAAAGCCAAAACCGCCAAGACTGTCTGTAAAATACGAAATGGGGTATACTTTCCCTTAAAAATACTCTTGCTCCACTTGACATTCAGGATATGGTGCAAAACAAAAAGCACAAATACCGCAATGCCGAGCCATTCATGGGCAGCTTCTCCCACTAAGCTGTAGGCTGTCAGAAGCAGGAGTATCACGGTCATTGATATGTCTGCTGCGATCTTGATGATCTGTTTCGCTTTCATTATAAATTGTTTCTCCGTTTCTGTCAATATCCCAATTCTTCAAGCCATTTTGCAACATCCTCGGCTGCATCGGCGGCAGACTGAATGCTTACCGTAAATCCGTCTTGGATCACATCGGCATCAGGCTCAAGCTCTGCGATCTTTGCAGGAGTTCCGGAAAGTCTGCTGCCGTTGTGGACAGTGAACGGAATTATCTTCTTTCCCGAAAAATCGTACTCATTAAAGAATGTGTACATTATCTGCGGCATATCATACCACCAGATCGGAAATCCGATAAAAACCGTGTCGTAGCTGTCCAAGCCTTCAATATGGGTGGTTATTTCGGGAAGATCGCCGTTTTTCTGCTCAACCGCAACATAATCAATAAGCTCACCTATTCCGGCGGGATATACTACGCTTGTACGAATAGAAAACATATCTCCGCCTGTCTTCTCGGCGATCATGTCCGCAATCGCTTGGGATACGCCCTTTGCGGTACCGTCCACTGTTACAACGCTTGCCGATGCGACCGCATCAACGCCGCTGTTTTCCGCTGCGGTAAAATATACGATTAGAATATTGCTTTTGCTGTCGGAAACAGTATCTGTGTCTTCTTCGGAAACATTTTCGCTTGAAGATCCGTTTTCTTCCGAAGAAAGACTTTCGCTTACGGGAGCACTGATTTGCTGAAAACCGGACGAAGTATTATTTTGTACGTCCGAGTTTTGATCAGCATTGCAGGCAGTCATACTAAAAGCCAATATTATCGCAGCAAGGGCAAAAAACATTTTCATAAAAACTTCCTTTCTCTGAATATTATCAGCACACCGCACGATAACGGCGGTGTGCCTTGCATAGTTTAAAACTTTCCGTGAAGCGCCTTGACAAAGTTTGGATCAAAATGATCAACGATTTCGCTGTGACCGAGGTCAAGAGGGGCGATTTTTGCCATTTCCTCATCGGTGAGCTTAAAATCCCAAATATCAATATTTTGGACCATACGATCCGTGTGAACCGATTTCGGAATTACCACAACACCACGCTGCACGTTCCAACGAAGCGCCACCTGTGCGGCAGTCTTTCCGTATTTTCTGCCGATCTCTGTAAGAACAGGATCTGTGAAAAGTCCGTGCTTTCCTTCCGCGAACGGACCCCAAGCCTCGGGTATGACCTCGTACTCTTTCATCAGAGCAAGGGCATTTTCCTGTTGGAAGAACGGGTGCAGCTCGATCTGATTTACTGCGGGAATTACCTCTACAGTCTCACAAAAATCAGCCAAAACGTGAGGATAGAAGTTGCATACGCCGATAGCCCTTATCAAACCCTCTTTGTACAATTCCTCCATTGCTCTGTATGCGCCGTAATAATCGCCCATAGGCTGATGCAGCAAATACAGATCGAGATATTCAAGCCCAAGTTTTTTCAAAGAGTTTTCAAAGGCTTTCTTCGCCTTATCATAGCTCGCATCAGATACCCAAAGCTTTGTGGTAATAAACAGATCGCTGCGGAGCGCACCGCTTTTCTTGATCGCAGCACCCACCGCTTCCTCGTTCATATAAGCCGCCGCAGTATCTATCAGACGATAACCTGAAGCGATAGCGTTTATTACAGCCTGCTCGCACTGAGCAGGATCGGGGACTTGAAATACACCAAATCCTTCCATTGGCATTTTTATTCCGTTGTTTAATGTTACAAATTCCATATTCATTCCTCCAAAAAGATTTTATACTTAGATTATACCGCTTATTGCACCAAAAGAGAAGTCTAAATTGGTTATTGACATATAACCAAAGGTTCTAACTCGGATCCTCGAACAGCCAACCCATAATTTCTGGATCGAAAGCAAAAAGCCCTCCTCCGCCGTGTTCGTTGTTTACGCCTTTTTCAGTAAAATACTCGTGCTCTTTGATGGCTAAAACAAGCAGCTTATCTATTTCCGATCCCGACAAGCCTTGCCCTTTGTACAAGCTGTAAAGAGTATCATAAGCCCGCTGTGTCGGTTCGGAGCCGTAGTATTCATCGTTTTCGCCGACGGCAAGATACACGGGAGTTCTGCTGCTTGCAAGGACTTCAAGATCGCCGTCCCATTGTGAGCTGCAGTGCAGATATGCCGTAAACAGCTCGGGGCGCTTGCCCATTACGATAGACATTGTTTCACCGCCGCCCGAAAAGCCGTTGGCATACACCTTTTTGCGGTCGATATTGTAGTTGTTTAAAAAGAATTCAAGCAATGCGATAGTCTGACCTGCCGAGGTTTCTCCCCAGTCGCTGAGCTGAGGGGCAACAACGATCATCTCACTGTTATACTTTTGTGCCTCAAATCCAAATTCCTCTGACTTAATGTTTGATGCGACACCCTGAAAATACAGCCCCTCATATCCCGGCAAAGTAAAAAATAACGCATAGGAACGGGTTCCGTCATAACTGTCCGGAATATAAACATTGTAATGAATATCGCCGTTTGCTTCGGAATGATACACATTATCGACCGTAAAGTCTCGGTATTCTTCCGTTCCCACTGTCAGATCGGCAATGTCGGAAGTTATCAGAGGATATGCAGCATTAGAGGTGTCGGGCTGATAGGAATTTATATCGGTTGAAGAAATGCCGGTTTCACTTGTTATTATTGGATTTTCCGTTATGGAACTCACTTCGTTTGAGGAATCACTCTGAATTTCACTGCTGCAGCCTGTAAAGCCAAATGTCAATATAATGCTTAGAATTGCTGCTGTCATTTTTTTCATAATGTATCTCCTTATAAGTTTATCGACTATCCCCGAAAAAACAGCGGGAGAGCGTTGTACATATATTCAATGATAGCGTTAAAGTCATGAACGCCGCCCTCTTTCATATAATATACAACATGATCGGGGGAAAAAACGTCATTTCTTTCAAGCATTTCATCCATTAGGATATCCACCTGATCACGCACTGCGTCATTTGTTCCGGTAGCCGCATAGATGTAATATCCCCGCTCGTTCAGAGAATTCTCCTCGATCAGTTCCTCGAAAAAATCACAGGTTTCCTCCGGATAATAATCACCATATCCGCCGTAATACCAACACGCACCGCTCATAGGCAGGAAATAGCAGATATAGTCGTAGTTATAGCAAAATTGGTGCCATGTTGTCACTGAGCCCAGCGAAAAACCGCCAAATGCTCTGTGATCTCTTGAAGCAGCCAAATCCTCTGCCGAAGTCGACTTCGCATAAGAATGATAACGCCCCTCCACTGCCGCCATAAGGTGGTTCGCAAAATCCTGATGAAATTGCCGAAGCTCACGGACAGAACTGCCGAAGTCCTTGCTGCTTCCATCATTGTAGAATGTTGCCGATACCACGATCATCGGCACTATCTCCCCATTCTCTATCATTCGATCCAGCATATTTTTGATCATTCCGTTACCCACGGTAAAATACTCTCCCGCTGAGCCGCCCCAGCCGTGCATAAGGTAAAGAATATCGTACTTTGTCTGAGTATCTGATTCGTCATAGCCGTAAGGGAGATAGACATAGGCGGTCTTTTGTATAGCGTCTCCGCTTCCTGCATAATTTACGGAATCATAAGTTATCTGCTCAACAGTTCCTTGTCTATCGGCTATG
>JAAVIG010000100.1 GCA_014796735.1 Oscillospiraceae bacterium | reverse complement strand
TTCGGAAAGACGTGGTATACTATACTAAGAGCTTTAAAACCAAGGCTTGTACGGCGATTCGGAGAAAGGCAGCATTACAGTGCGGAACATACTTATTGCAGGAAAAAACAAAAAAATATGCGAAAGCATTTCCGCTTTGCTTTCGGACTCGGGCGATAACGACGCCTCGGAAAAAACGGAAAACGCGGGAAATTCAAAAAACGGTTACAGGACGGTCTGTATTACCGACGGAATACACGCAAGAAGCATTGACGTTTCGGATTTTGACATTATCATTATTTCCACCCCTCTGGGGGACGAATTCGGGCTTGACCTTGCGGCGGAGCTGCACGGAAAAAGCGGGGCGGGGCTTATTGTAATAACAAAAGGCGAGCACGCGGAGGATGTACAGAACAGGATCAAATTCACAGGGGCCTTTGTTATCGGCAGACCCACCTCCAAAGCCGCGCTTTTGCAGGCGGTGAGGTTTGCGGAAATAGCGGGGGAGAACGTAAAAAGGCTGACCGAGGAAAAGAACCGCTTGGAACGCCGAATAGAGGACTTGAATATAATAAACCGCGCAAAAGCGTGTCTTATGCAGTATCTTAGGCTTACCGAGGAACAGGCGCACCGTCATATACAAAAACAGGCAATGGATCTCAGGAAAACTCAAAGACAGGCGGCGGAGGATATTCTGCTGATGTACGATAAGAAAATCGAAAATTGATAATAATTGAATATTGACAAGCTTTAACCGTAATGATATAATAAAAACAATATTTTAATACCAAGATTTACGGTACAGCAAAGGTTTGTCGGCATATAATCGGCCGAGTGTTGTCAAATCGGAATTTGGTAAAAATATAACCGAAAATTGAAAGAGGTATTCCAATGCAGACAGACTTTTCAGGTTTAAACCCGCAAAAACGCGAGCTTGCCAAAGAGATATACAGTTCTCTTAAGGCATACGAAGAAAAATATATTTCCCGTGCCAATAACTCAGATGAGCCCTTGGCGGGCAGTGAAAGGGAAAAAATAACAAAGCAGCTTGAAGACCTTTCCGGAAATTCTCTTGAACAGCAAATCGAGATAAGCGCACTTTCCGACGGCGAATGGCTTTGTACATCTTACCGGATCCTTTCGGAAACGGCGGAGCCGTTCGCTGCTAAAAATCAATTTGACAATGAATTTCTTATGCTTATAAATATTTTCAGAAGCACAAGCTCGGAAAGTCTTTTTGATGCGCTTAAACAGGCGATGTTTGATATGAAGAAGCGATCGGAGCGCGATTATACCGTATTTGTGGAGTATTTCTCAAAATTTCCGCTTTGGGGAACGCTTGACCCAAACAGTCAGGATTTTGACACTTTAAAACGCAGAGCGGCAGTGCTGAAGCATCACAGCTACGACTTTGTATGGCTTTTCCGCAGGCTGTCGGACTATCTCTCCAAGCGTACTCTTTTTGCCATATTGATGAATTGGGCAGTGATCGACATGGCAATGCTCACCAAAGTAAAGTCGATCTTCCCGGACTACTTTGAGCCCGATATTTTCCCCGATAATAAAGACGACATTTTTGTTGATGTCGGAGCCTATACGGGAGATTCTATCTACAAATACGTGAGTAATTACGGTCATGGTTATAAAAAGATCTACGCCTATGAGATCTCATCAAAAAGCTGCGAACAGATACAAAAAAATCTCGGAACGCTGCACGACCTTGAAATACGCTGCAAGGGAGCGGGAAGCGCGGCGGGGGAATTTTTCCTGAGCGAATCGGCGTTTGATCCGAGCGCAAATATGATTTCGGAATCGGGGGAAAACAGCGGACAGCGTGTGGAAGTAGCCGCTCTTGATGATGAACTGCCCGACGGCTTTACATTTCTTAAAATGGATATTGAGGGCGCCGAATACGAAGCGCTTAAGGGCAGTGAGCGTAATATTCGCAGCAGTCACCCAAAGCTTGCAATTTGCACGTACCACGGTTATGACGATATTTGGAGAATTCCCGCATTGATTGACAGATATAATCCCGATTATAAATTCTATTTGCGTTATAACGGCGGGAATCTTATTCCCACGGAATTTGTGCTGTTGGCGCGGGATTGATGTTGATAAACTTTGCAAAGCTGCAGAAAAGAATGAATCGTAATATGGAAAAGAAATATAAACAATTAACAGCTTTATTTGCTGCCGCGTCCCTTATACTGTGCGGCTGCAAAAGCTCCGACCCGATGGAAAAATATTACACCTTCGAGGAGATCACCTCGGCAGCGGGTGAGGTATCGGGAATAACCATCATCGGCTGTTCCCTCGACACTCAGGAAATACGTATTCCGTCTGCCATAAGCGGAAAGCGGGTCATCAAGCTGGGCAGCTATAAGAACGGTGATAACTACATAGGAGTGTTTGAGGGCTGTCCGAGCACTGTTGAAAGAATAGCGGTGCCCGAGGGAGTTGAAGAGATCGAGGGAGAAACGTTTGCAAACTCGATATCCATTGAAAGCGTTTCGCTGCCCGAAAGTCTTGTATATCTCGGACCGTCGGTTTTTTATTACTGCGAAGGTCTGACGGAGATAACTATCCCCGAAAATATTACGGAATTGTTGGGCTGCGATTTTATGGGCTGTAAAAGCCTTGAACGTGCATATCTTCCCGTGGGACTGAAAAAAATAGGGCAGCTGAGCTTTGCCGAATGTGAAAGACTGGACAAAATAAACATTCCCTCTAATGTCGGGAACATAGAGACCTATGCTTTCAGCGGCTGTACATCGCTTTCGGAAATAACCATGCAGGAAGGGCTTCTCTCCATAGGAGAAATGGCGTTCGACGGATGTGAGAGCCTTACCGATGTTACAATACCCGATTCGGTTGAAACAATAGGCAGAGATGCATTTAACGGCTGTTTTGACATTCAAGTGTATTACAGGGGCATGACCTACGATTACACACGGCTTTACGACATATACACATTAGAGGAGGGAGAAGAGCTGCCCTTATGGTTTACTCCTGGCTCCGAGGAGTAATACTAAATCTCAATAAAAATCAGACAAATCGGGCGACCGGGGCGTTCCTGCTCCGCATCAGCCCGACTTGAAATATCCGCATATTCCTGCGTCGGGACTTCCTTGATCAGAAACGCCCCGCCCGCCGGCTTTGTCTTATTTTAATCGAGAATTGGTATAACATGAGCAAAATCCGCCCCACAGCGGATTTTCGCTCTATTTGTATAATGTGCACTAAAAATATTTTTAATTTTGTCACATAACCGATTGACTTTTTGCCTAATTAAGGTTATAATTTTTATTATAGGCAAACTACATTTATATGCCTAAAATATAAGGAGGAATAACCAATGAATTTTAAAAAGACTATTGCAACAGCCGCTGTTTCTGCTTTGGCAGCAACCGCTATAGCTGTAAACGCAAGCGCGGCAAACGCAGGCTTGATCTTCCAGACCAGCGCTTGGACATTCCGCAACAACATCAACCAGAGCCAGGCTATCTGGTGGGATCCCGATTTCGGCGATGCAATGAACTTTGACACATGGATCGTAAACGATGTAGAGATCACCACTGACGGTACATACACCGTTTCCTTTGAAAAGAACGTTATGACAGACTGCAAGGACGGTCCCGAGTCGTTCTGGAACTTCCTTAAGCTTCAGACAGACATTGTTATTGAAGATAACCCCGATGTAAAGATCACTGTTGACAGCCTTAAGATCGACGGCAAGGAGATCGAAGCGGGCAAGATCACAATCGATAAGGACACTCCCGGTGCTTCCGAGGATCTGAATTATGACGATTATTCCGACATTGATATTCCCGCAGCTAAGGCTGTTTACACCGTAGGCTTCTACAACACATGGAACTCTGACCAGCAGAATATCAGCAGTGAAGATTTCGGCGGCAAGGTTGAGTGCACATTTACAATCACCGGCTACAAGGCTGCCGAGGCTGCTGCACCCGCAGAAGCTGCTGAGGCCGCAGAGCCCGTTGCAGGCGACACCAACGCCGCTGCAACTGCCGACAAGAGCAACGCCGACACAGGTGTTGAGGGCGTAGCTGCTATCGCAGGTATCGCTATCATCGCTGCAGGCGCTATCGTTATTGCTAAGAAGAGAAAGTAAGATAAGCTTCTCTTAACAATAAAAAATAAAAGGGGCTGTAAAATCACAGTCCCTTTTGTGTTTATGCTTCGTTCTTTTGATTACGCACCTTTTAAATATTAATGCTTGACAAAAAAGCCGCCCGATCGATATCGGCGGCTTTTGGCGTAATAAAGTTACCTATTGTCTCCGCTGTCCATATTGGGCTTTGTTCTTACCCTGATATGAACCTCTCTGAGCTGCTGTTCCGTAACTCCCGTAGGCGCGCCAAGCAGCAAATCCTGCGCGTTGGAGTTAAGCGGGAACGCAATGACCTCTCTTATGCTTTCCTCATCCAACAGCATCATTATCATTCTGTCGATACCGAACGCCATACCCGCGTGAGGGGGAGCGCCGTATTTGAACGCGTTGTACAGCGAGCCGAATTTGCTTATAATATCGTCCTCGGTATAGCCCGCTATTTCAAACGACTTGATCATAACATCCGTTCTGTGATTTCTCACCGCGCCCGATACCAATTCAAGACCGTTGCACACCAAGTCGTACTGGTAAGCCAGAATATCTTCGGGAGCCTTGGTGTTTAAGGCTTCCAGCTCGCCCTGCGGCATAGAAAAAGGATTGTGGGTAAAGGCAGGCTTTCCCGTTTCCTCGTCCTCCTCGAACATGGGGAAATCAACTATCCAGCATACCTCATAGCGGCTCTTGTCAATAAGCTCCATTCTTTCCGCCACTTCGCTTCTTATCTGACCCGCAAATTTTGCGGCGGTCTTTTTATCGTCCGCGATAAAGTACAAAACATCGCCAACGTTAAGCTTTGCGCGCTCTTTAAGCTCTTTCCTGTCTTCATCGGAAAGGAACTTGTCGATAGGTCCGAGATAGTTGAAATTTTCGTCTACTTTAACGTAGCCCAAGCCCTTCATGCCTATTGACGTCGCGTAGGCCTCCATTTTTTCAAAGAAGGTCTTGCTCTTTGACGCCATTCCGGGAACGTTTATCGCGCGTACGGTTTTTCCTCTGAAGGGCTTGAAGTCGGTGTTTACAAACAGGTCGGAAATGTCGATTATTTCAAGGGGATTTCTGAGATCGGGCTTGTCGGTGCCGTATTTGAGCATTGCTTCGGCGTAGGTTATGCGTCTGAAGGGAGCGGGGCTGAAAGGCTTTCCGCCGCCGAATTTTTCAAGGATAGCGGGGAATACGTTTTCGGCTACCGCAAAAACGTCCTCTTGATCGGCAAAAGCCATTTCAAAGTCAAGCTGGTAAAATTCGCCCGCCGTTCTGTCCGCTCTCGCGTCCTCGTCACGGAAGCAAGGGGCTAACTGGAAATATCTGTCAAAACCGCTTACCATATACAACTGTTTGAATATCTGGGGGGCCTGGGGGAGAGCGTAAAATTTTCCGTGGTGCTTTCTGCTGGGGATAAGGAAGTCGCGGGCGCCCTCGGGGGAAGAAGTGGAGAGAATCGGGGTCTGAAGCTCCAGAAAGCCCTCTTCTATCATTTTTTCACGCATAAACTGCATAAGTTGTGAGCGGAAAACGATGTTGTCGTGCATTTTTTTGTTTCTTAAGTCCAAGAAACGGTATTTTAAGCGTATATCCTCGTTGCTGTTTTTTGAGGAATCCACCTCAAATGGGAGATTTTCGGTGACAGCGCCCAAAACCTTTAAGCTTTCCGCAACGATCTCAACCTTTCCCGTTTTGATCTTATCGTTATAGGTGGAGGGATCGCGGTTTATTACCTTTCCCTCAACGGATACCGTAAACTCTCTGTGGATACCCTCCAAAAGCTGTTCGTTCTGCTGCATGGTAATCTGCACCACGCCGTAGTGATCCCTCAGGTCGATAAACTTGATACCGCCGTGGTCGCGGATATTTTCCACCCAGCCCGCTACTCGGACGGTCTTGTTAAGACAGTCCTCGGTTATCATTTCGGTGGTGTGGGTGCGGTAGTTGTTTTGTCTTATCATGTTGTTTCCTTTCTGTGGCTCCTCAATCGGCGGAGAGCCTTTTGTTATTTTTATAAAACTGCGCTTTTAACTGTGGGGTGCTTTTTCGGAGTAAATACCGACTTACTAATTCTTAGAGCTGCGCTTTATGTGATGTTATATTTTTAGCCATAACTGCCAATTTACCGTTCTTTTAGAGCTACGCTTTATGTGGTGTTCTTTTTGCTCGGAAAGCGAGTGCAGGGTGCGCTCCCGCGCGGGGCTTAAGGTGACACCAAAGGGGGAGAGAGGGGGGAACTACAAACCCATCAAAGCGGGGATTTCCCCCCTCTCTCCCCCTTAGGTTTCACCTTAAGAATCCTTTCCTTATCCCCCTCACTCCCCCTTTTCCCCGCTTTGGAAGTTGGTGTGGTTTAAGGGTTTTA
>JAAVIG010000099.1 GCA_014796735.1 Oscillospiraceae bacterium | reverse complement strand
AGCGGAGCGGGAATTGTGCACTTTTTAAAAAATTTATCATATGTACCGAATTTTTTCAGTTTATCAAATATCCTTGAACCGACAATATGCTTATAAACTTCAATCGTTTTTATCGTAAGGGTAAAATATCCGCATAAGAAGCAGCCTTTATCACAATTTGCATACACCAAGTTTGTAGGTGCAAGATTTTGCCTCGCGAATGGAATGGCATTATTTTTTAGAAAATCTTCAACGTCTATATTTTTTTGCGATGAAAAAGAGGAAAGCACGTTTTTGACATCGCTTTCCTCTAATGCACTCAGCATATCAGCCAGTGAAATTATTTTATACTCTGTCATTTAACCGTCTTCCCGAAAAAATCTTTAATGTCGTTCTTTTCCACTCGTTGCGGAGAGCTTTTTAAACGTACTGTGGCATTTGAGCTTTTGCGCGAACCTTCAATCGCTTCAAACAACGATTCACCGGCTTTTCTGCTGCGAATTTTTACAGATTTGCTAATGCTTTTAGTTGCCATTCGTTACACCTCCTCAACGTTCTATACTATGCATATACTGTTCAAATATATGCAATTGTTTGCAATAGCGTTAAACATAGTATATCACTTTTGGACAAGCTTGTCAACATGCTTTTAAAGATAGATTGCGATTTTTGTCACTTTGCCCTATTTTTTTAAAACATTTGTGTAAATTTACGAATTGAAGATATAATTTAAAATTGCGACGAAAAACAAAGCATAATCAGCTCATCTTATCCCCTCTTTTAAAGCACCTTGCCACAATAAGCCCGAAAATAACGGCCGCCGTAAGTCCCGCCGCACCCGCCGTGAATCCTCCCGTAAAAGCGCCCAACAGTCCGTCCTCTTGAACGGCGGTTTTTACTCCCTCGGAAAGAGCGTAGCCGAAGCCTGTCAAAGGCACCGTTGCCCCTGCTCCCGCAAAATCCACCAACGGCTCATAAACGCCGCAGCCGCCCAGTACCACACCTGCGATAACATATATAACGAGTATTCTCGCGGGGGTCAATTTTGTAAGGTCGATCAGCAGCTGTCCTATAAGGCAAAAGCCGCCGCCTATCACAAACGCCCAAAAATATTCCATAAACATTTCCATATTACTACCGTCCTTTTTGATTTTCAATTTACTCCGCCGAAATATGCACCGCATGACTTATCCCGGGAATACTTTCCCCCTGCTGTACTATAGTTGGCGACATCAAAGCCCCCGTTGCGGCAAAGAGAACGTTTTTCAGATTTCCCTTTGCGATCTCGGGAAGAATGTGACCGCACAGCACCGACGCGCTGCACCCGCAGCCGGAACCTCCCGCGTGTACGTCCTGACTTTTAAGATCGTACAGCATCAAACCGCAGTCGTTGTGCTTTCCCGAAATATCCACGTTGTCCTTCTGAAACAGCTCTACTAAAATATCGCTGCCTACCTGCCCCAGATCCCCCGTTAAGATCAGATCAAAGTCGTCTACGCTCTGCTCCGTATTTGCGAGGTGTCGGGAAATAGTATCGTAAGCGGCGGTAGCCATTGCCGCCCCCATATTATTGGCGTCGGTAACGCCCATATCCTTGATTTTTCCCACCGTTACCGCTTTAACGTAAGGCGGCGCACCGTGAGGCGAAACTATCGCGCAGCCCGCGGCGGTGGCTGTCCACTGAGCGGTGGGTGTACGCTGACCTCCGTAGTTTACGGGAAGTCTGAATTGCCTTTCCGCGGAGCAAAAGTGCGACGATGTAACGGCGGCAGCATTTACAGCAGTGCCGCTGTCCACAAAGATCGAAGCCAGCGACAGACTTTCCGCCATAGTGGAACATGCGCCGAACAAGCCGAAAAAGGGTATGCTTGTATCTCTTGAGCCGTAAGCTGAAGCAACGCACTGATTGAGCAGATCCCCTGCAAACAGAAAGTCAATATCGCTTTCGGAAAAATTACCCTTGCTTAAGGCGTTTGTAAAGGCGTACTGCTGAAGCTTGCTCTCGCTTTTTTCCCAGCTGTTTTCTCCGAGAGTTACGTCTTCGGCTATATAATCAAAACAGTTAGCCAATGGACCCTCGCCCTCTTTTTTGCCCACCGCCGCGGCGTAAGAAGCAATACTGGGCGATGTGGGCAAATATATTGTACCGTCTTTTGTAAGATTGGACATTGTTTTTTCCTTTCCTTACGGCAGCCCGTACCAAGAACTTAAGCTGCCATAACTTACTGCATTATCTGAAAAATATACAAAATGATCCCGTACAGTACCGAAGCGGCTATTCCGTAAACGATAACGGGCCCCGCTATAATAAACATCTTTGCGGCCGTACCTAAAATAAATCCCTCGGTTTTAAACTCCAGCGCGGGAGACACTACCGAGTTGGCAAAGCCCGTAATGGGAACCAGAGTGCCCGCTCCTCCGTGCTTTGCGATCTTGTCGTACAGCTTTAACCCCGTAAACAATGCGCTTAAAAATATAAGTGTTATAGAGGTCACCGAGCGGGCGTTCATCTCTGTCATTCCAAGATAGGTGTATAAATTAAAAAGAGCCTGTCCCAAGCAGCAGATCAGACCGCCTATAACAAAGGCTTTAGGCAGCGTAAGATACAGCTTTGTGTTTGGCGAGTGCTTTTTGGCAAGCTTATCGTATTCCGTGTTTGTCATTTTCATTTTCTTGCTTTCCTTTCCGAGATATTTTGATTTTGTTTTAGTTTTTCTTGTTTTAAGTTAAATATTCAATGCGGATAAAATAAAACAGAGCCTTACTATAACAGGCTCTGTTTTAACGTAAACTTTAACTGTATCCGAAAAGACTTTATAACACAGTGTTTTTTACTTGTAATTCACCTTGTACAAATGATACAGATCTCCGTAAATATCATTGCCGAAATAAAAATCCGTTATAAGCTCAAAATCGTGATCAAGCTCTTCGCTTAAAATATAGTTTATACCGTTTTTAAACGACGACTTATAATAATCATCGTCGGAATATCCCACAGCTTCAAGGAGTATATAAGCAGCTTCGGCGTTGACTTCATTATCATTTATTCTTTTCACCAGCGAATCGTCAAATTCATGTGCGGGGTAAACCTTATCCGAATTTTTAAACATAACGGAAAATGCATGGATCATATATTCCCGCTGTGCTACATAGTAAAATGTTCCCCCATCGGCAGCTTCCGCAAGAATACTGTCGATTTCCGATGAATTGCGGCTTTTTCCAAAATATCTGTTCTCATTTAATGTGTTGCTTAACACCGCAAAAACCATTAACACAGCCGCTGCCGAAATAAAAGCGTATTTTTCTTTTTTAAATCTGCATGCCGCCTTTTTTGCAAAAAAGCAGACAATGCTAACAAACGGCAGCGCAAACAAGGGAAGAAGAGCAAAAACATACCTGTCGTTAAAATACGGCATATAAGGAGAAATTTTCCCTATCGCTATGCCCGAAATTATCAGCGCGATCAACAAAACGGTATAATCCGCGTGAACACTTCCGATAACGGCGGTAATTTTTTCTTTACGGTGGGTTTCCTTTTTGCAGAATTTCAGCCAATATAACAGCGCAGCCGCAACAACGGCAACGGGCAGCAGATCCACAAGCAGCGTTTTTCCGTTATATGCAAGTCCTGTATAATCCTGTAATATATATGTAAGCAAATTGCTTCTGTCAAATAACCCTGTCAGTCCGTCTACGGTTCTGTCGGTGTAAACTCCCTGGGTAAGATGAACGAGCGTCGCGGGAAAAACAAGCAGTGCCGCTCCAACGGAAGCAAGCACCGTAAAAGCGTATATCAAAAGCTGCTTTATCCGCTTTTTAAACAGCAGATAAATGCAAACCGACGCGGTTATGAAAAACGAAAATATGTAAAAATAATATTGAGTGAGAAATCCCGCCAGATTGACCGCAAAAATCAAAGCCACGTATTTGAGCTTATAATTTTCAATAAGCCGCATATGAAAGTAAGCAAGCAGTATGGTGAAAAAAGCCATCACCATATACATACGCAAAAAGGCTGCGTTGCTCAGTCCCGCCCGGGACAATCCCCAAACCGCAGCGGCAAGCAGTGCTTTTTTATCCGATTTGAATACCTGCCGACCGAGAAAAAACAGCGCGATCAAGGAAAGAGAATAAAAAAAGAGATTTATAACAGCCGCATACCATTTGGAAAACCCATCGGGGAAAAATGAACAAACCGTATGCAGCAGGAAATAGTACAGTGGCGGGTGTACGTCACAGGTTTGATTGTAGTATACGTTTGAGTAATTGAAACGCTCGCCCTCCTGTACCGTTAAGTAGTTGTGAAACTCCTCGCCGCTGTGCCACTGTTCATAGAATTTGTTGTCTTTGTCAATTAGAATAGGATTTTCTTCTCCTTCGCTCAGCTTATAATTTCTTGTTTCCGAGCCGATCTCTCCCGTACCTATCTGCCAATAATACAAAAAAGGTTTTTTATAGCTGTTTGAAAGCGAGTAAGACCATACCTCGTCAATATGAAAATCCTTTTTCCCCGCAAAAATCAATAGCATAAGGCAGTTGCATACAATAATGATCAACGGCAAAAGCAGATATGCTTTGCGCTTGTGTTGATTTGTTTTCATAGTTATAATTCGCCTTTCCTACACTTTTTTGAAATAAAAACAGAGAATTATTTTTAATGCTGTTTATCCGAAATTTCTTTTTTCTCTCTTTTAGATTTTCTTTTAATAAATACAGGACGTCTCTTTGATTCTGAATAGGTTTTGGAAACATAAAGCCCTACTATGCCTATACAAAAAAGCTGTATCCCCGCAACAAAGAAAATAATGCACGCCAAAGACGGCCATCCGTCCACGGGATCGCCGAATATCAGCTTGCGTACAATAATAAGAATTATCAGCAGCAATGAAATAAAACAAAACAGCAGACCGATAAAGGACGTTATTGAAAGCGGCTTGGCGGAAAAGGCTGTCAGCCCGTCCACCGCGTAAACAAACAGCTTAAAAAACGACCATTTTGTTTTTCCCGCAGTACGCTCAATGTTCTCATATTCAAGCCACTTTGTCTTAAATCCAACCCAAGCGAAAATACCCTTAGAAAAACGGTTACGCTCCGAAACCTCCAGTATGGCATCGGTCATTTCACGGCTCATAACGCGGAAATCACGCGCTCCGTCCATAAGCTGCACATCGGAAAGCTTATTCATTATCTTGTAGAAAAGTCTTGCGAAGAAAGAACGTATCGGAGGCTCGCCCTGTCGTGAAACGCGCCTTGTTGCCACGCAGTCGCACTCACCCGATATGACCGACTTTACCATTTGCGGAAGCAGCGACGGCGGGTCCTGCAGATCAACATCGATAATGGCGGTTAAGTCGCCGGTCGCTTCAAGCAGTCCAGCGTACATGGCGGCTTCCTTTCCGAAATTTCTCGACAGCTCTACAAGCTTTACCTCCGCACAAGTATCCTGAAGACCGTAAACCTCTCTGACAGTGCCGTCGGAGGAGCCATCGTCCACAAATATTATTTCGGTTTTTACTCCCATTCCCAAAAGAGCCTCGTATTGCCCGGTCACCGCTTCGTAAAACATACGTATATTTTCTTCCTCGTTATAGCACGGAACCACCAGCGACAGCAAATGCTCCAATCCAATCACCACTTTTCAAAGAAATATTAAAGTACTGATATATCCTGTCCATACGCTTTATTATTATACCAATTTTTGTACAATATGTCAATCCGCGGTAAAAAAACATCGGGGAAACATCGGGGAACGGTATAAAAAAGCGTCTGCATTAACGCAAACGCTTAAAATGTTAACTCAAATGTCAAGCCTTTTTCATTGATTTCAATATTCTCTCTTTTTCCTTGGCGGCTTCCGCTTCAAGGCGCGCAATTTCCGTTTCAATTTCTTCCAACGACATTGATTTAATATAATCCGGAATGACTACATTATCATTGATAAAAAGTTCTCTTTCAGTCATTTCAAGTCACCTCCCTAAAATGTATCAAAAAGTTCTTTTGCAGTTCCTCCAATGTTTTAACTTGAGCGTCAAATTCTAAAAATCCTTTTTTTACAAATTTTGCTATACTTAAATTATACAGTCTTTCTCCGATTATTTGTTTAGAGGAATATTCAAACACCCGCCCGTTATGACAGGCAACATATCCTATTTTATACCCGTTTGCGCAGCATGAGTTAAAATCTTCAATACTTGGTGGCATACTGCTCGGGTGAGTATGCAATGTTACAATATTGTCCTTTTTTCTTACGGTGTTCTTAATTTTGTCCGAATAAACGATCGCCCTTTTTACCGTGCTGTCGGTAACTTCCAGAAGGATTTCACCCGTGTTTCCGTCGATCCAGTACATATCCTCAAGCTCCGTGCCGCTTCTGTGCTTCAAAGCTTTTTTGGCACAGTCATACAGCGACTTGTTGACCTCGGGGTTATCTGTTGCGTTATCATACTTTCGCTTATATTCACCGCCGCCGATATATGTTTTGTTGACAAGGGTATTTTTATTCCTGCCGTATCTCTGATTTTCAAGTGCCACAAAACCACTTCCTGCTTTTATTATACCACTTTCCCACGAAAAGTCAACAGTCACGCAAAACAAAAACAGACTGCCGATTTTTGACAGTCTGTTTTCAATATTTGTCTTACCGATTTTATACCAGCTCGATGATAGCCATCTCAGCCGCATCTCCGCGGCGGGGACCTACCTTGATGATTCTGGTATATCCGCCGTTAACATCCTTATACTTGGGAGAAATTTCATCAAACAGCTTCTTGCTGACTTCCTCCTTTGTGATGTAAGCGAATACCTGACGCTTGCTGTGAAGATCGTCCTTTTTGCCGAGTGTGATCATTTTCTCGGCTTCGCTTCTTACTTCCTTTGCTCTTGTAACCGTGGTTTCGATCTTGCCGTTTTCAAGCAAAAACGTTACCATAGCTCTGAGCATTGCTTTTCTATGATCGCTGGTTCTTCCCAGTTTTCTCATTGGCTTATACTCCTTTCTTACAGAGTTCGCTTTCATGTGCGTAAAGCTGAGGCACCGAAAGCATTACAAGTCTTACTCCTCGGGCTCCGCAAGGTCAAAGCCCAAAGAATTAAGCTTTGCTCTTACCTCGTCAAAGGACTTTTTGCCCAGATTACGCACCTTCATCATTTCCTCGGGCGACTTGGTAATAAGGTCGTCCACGGTGTTGATGTTAGCACGCTTCAGGCAGTTGAAGGAACGTACCGAAAGCTCCAGATCCTCGATAGTCATTTCGAGTATCTTGTCCTTGCTCTTGTCGTCCTTTTCAACCATAAGCTCGGGCTGGTTAGCTTCATCGGAAAGCTCCACAAACAATTGCAGATGCTCGCAAAGTACCTTTGCTGCGTAGCTTACCGCTTCCTTGGCGGAAATTGTTCCGTCCGTCCAGACCTCGATGATCAGCTTATCGAAGTCAGTGCGCTGTCCGACACGAGTGTTTTCAACAGAATAATTTACCTT
>JAAVIG010000098.1 GCA_014796735.1 Oscillospiraceae bacterium | reverse complement strand
TATACTAATATCCATTTAAACACAATATAAAATCAAAGTTTAAATGGATATTACACCCAAAGCACTATTATCCAATTAAAACCATTTTTTCAAGTTTTTAATTGGATAATAGTATTACACCAAAAAAACAAGCGGACGAAAAAAGCAATGCCTTTTTAATTCCGCTTTATAATTTTTCGGCAAGGGATTTTCCCAAAGTACTTTTACCACTGCCGTTTAAGCCGCATATGAGGATTTCGTTTCCCATAGCTTCTCCATTAAATTCCGATCCGCCGCTCCGCTCTACCTCACCCAAGCCCTGTTATTAACCTCTTTTCCATGCCCGAAGAAAATCACCCTGTTTCCCAGCTTCCCTATTCTTTCGGCGCTGCGCAGCATAATGTCCCTATCGTGATACAGCATTGAAACTGTCGGATAAAACATATTCATTAACGCGTCGCCCACTATCAGATGCTTTTCGTCAACGTCAATTGCGATCGAACCGTTTGTATGTCCCGGAACGGATAGTACAACCGCGTTTATTCCGTATTGCTCCAATGTGTCGCCCTCTGACAGAAAAACATCGGGAGTAAAGGGCGGTATTTTTTCTTTGCGAAACATCGATAACGAAGCGGCTATAATTATCTTTCCGAAAATGTTGGTCGCTTTCAGTGATTGAGACATATTGTCGCTTATCAGATCAACATCGTCCTTGTGCATTGCGATAGGTATATTAAGCTCTTTTGATAAAAACGCCGCGTTCTGAGCATGATCAATATGCCCGTGAGTAAGTATAAGCAGGCGCATGTTATAAGGCTTGCAGGCGTTTAATATCTTTTCTCTGTACTGTGTGTGACAGGTGTCCACCAATACGGCGTTTTCACCGTTTGAAACTATATAACAGTTTCCGTTGCCGCATTTGATTCGTTGAATATTTTTCATTTTTACCTCATGCTGCCGAATGTGTCCGCTATCCCCGCGACAAAATGCCATTGCCTTTTCATGTAGTTATGCAGCGGCTCCAAGCTTTCCCGATAGTCGGATATAACCGTTTGAGTGCTGTCAAAATTTTTCATTACCGCCTGTGCCGCGTTAAAGCCGCTTTCTATTGCCGCCGAAATGCCCTCGCCCATAGGGTTGAGAAAGCCCGCGATCTCACCCGCGAACAGTACCCGTCCGACGCCGCAGTCTGTTTTGCAGTCGGGAAGTATACGGGGCATAAGCCATTTGTCGGTTTTTAACTGTTTACTGATTCGTAAATTGTGATGTTCGTCCATGTAATCCAAAAATTTTTGATAGTATGACGTGATCCTGCTGCTGTCCTTTACGGCTATCCCCAACACAAGAAGTCCGTCCTTTACGTTAAACCACGCGTCATATTCGGATAAAAAGGGCTGTAAATAGGCGTAGAAATAATGAGGATCCAAATCTATGCCGCCTTCATTGTAGGTCTGAAAGGTGGTTATGTACAAAGGCTTATTGTGAAGAAGCTTTCTTTTAAGCGCTCCCACAACGCCCTCGCAGTCTATAACATATTTTGCGGTTTCGGTATAGCTTTTCTCGGCTTTAAGCGTTACCGTTACAAAATCACAGCTTTCCTCACATGAAAGCACCGATGTGCCGTCCCTGACCTCCGCGCCGTATTCCGAAGCCTTTTCCGCAAGCCAATTGTCAAAGGAGCTTCGCCACACGTTCAAGCCCGGCTGTTCAAAGCGAAGCTCTCTCCCCTTGTCGTTGGTAAAGATCATTCCCCTGTTTTCCGTAGGGGTACACATTACCTGATCGGGAAACTCCGTGCTAAAATATTCCCGCACCAGATCAACGGTCTTTTTTATCAGCTGTCCCGAGCAGGACTTATACCGCGGCAGCTTGAATTTTTCCGCCAACAGGACCTTATACCCTTTTTCCGCCAGCGTTTTTGCGGCGGTGCAGCCTGCGGGCCCCGCGCCCGCGATTATAACGTCATACATCTTCTTTGGGTATGGTCATCTGGTTTTCGTTTTCAAAAACGTCCTCTTCCTCTGCCGCAAGCCTTCTTCCGCAGGCGGAGCAGTATGCGTTTTTCATTTTTACGGTATTTCCGCAGTCCGGACAGCGGACAAGCCCCAATATGTATTCTATCCTGCGCTCCAGCACGGCGATCCTTTTTCGGATTCCGTCTATCTGCACGGTCATTGCGGCGATCCTCTCGCACTCTTCCCTGCTTGCGGCTTCTTCATTTTTACATATTTTGTAAACCGCGGCGCCAAGCTCGCGGTACTGGCTTTCAAGCATTTTGTTAAGCGCTATCACCGACAGCTTGAGCCTTGAAGCCTTATATCCCGTATCCGCTTTTTTTGCCGTGTTTAAAGCTATATCTTTTATTGTATCGAATATGTCAGTCATGGTTTTTCCTTTCCCGATTTTTACCGCATAATATACGGGTTAAACATTCTTTCCTCGTTAAGGGTGCTGTCCTCTCCGTGACCGCAGTATAAGTAATAATCTCCCGACAGAGAGGTCAATTTTTTCAGCGAGCGGTCTAATTCCCTATAATCTCCCAGATATAAGTCTGTTCGTCCCACCGAGCCCTTGAAAACAGTATCTCCCGCAAATATCGCGTCCCCGCAGATAAAGCAGACGCTTCCCTTGCTGTGCCCCGGCGTTTCTATAACTTTTATTTCAAGGTCTCCCTGCTTTATTATATCGCCCTCTTTAAGGTGCCCGTCGCACTGTACGCTCACATAGTCAAAAAACGGTGCTATCAAGGCGCCCGATTTTGCCCTGTCCGACAGCATACATTCGTCGTTTTCACTGATATAGACCTTAGCGCCGTATTTTTCCTTAAGGTATGCCGCCGCGCTCATATGATCGAAGTGTCCGTGAGTAAGCAGGATAATTTCAGGGGTAAGCTGTTGCTTTGTAAGCTCCTTTTCGATCATCTCGGGGCAGGAGCCCGGGTCGATTATTACGGCGTTTTTTTCGCCGTCGGAGAGAATATAGCAGTTTTCCTCCAAAGGAGGCAATACTAACTTTATTGGTTTTTGCATAGCTATGATTCGCCTTTCTTATTGAGCGGTGACGGTTTGCTGCAATGCATGTATCAAACCTTTCCCGTTCGCTCAACAGTTATTACTCCGTCTATTTTCCTTAATTTTACAATTATGTTTTTAAGCTGTTCAAGTCCGCTTATTTCAAGCGTTATCGTTACGTTTGCGTTGCCGTTTTTAAGGTTATGGGCGTTTATTTCGTGAATGGGGATCCGGTTTGCGGCTATTGCGGTGGAAATATCGGCGATAAGAGCGGTTCTGTCCTGCGCCACTATATCCAAAGCGGCTTCATAGCTTGCCTTTGCTTTTGCGTCGGCCGCCCACTTTACGCTTATCCAGCGTTCGCTGTTTGAAGCGTTGCTTTGCTGCTCGGTAACGTTTTTGCAGTCTAACTTATGCACCGATACGCCGAAGCCCCTTGTAACAAATCCGATAATATCGTCTCCCGGCAGCGGGTTGCAGCACCTTGCGAAATGTACCGCGCAGCTGTCTATGCCGTCCACGATAACTCCGCTGCTTTGCTTGCGGGCAATGCTTTCGCTTACCGCCGCCTCAACGTCCTGAACGGTATCGGCGGGGGTCTGCGGCTTTTGCAGCTTAATGTAATCCTCTTTGGTTTTTTGTACGATCTTGCTCAGCATTACCCCGCCGTAGCCTATCGCCGCGTATAAATCGTCCACATTGTCAAAGTGCTGGCGTTTTGCTATCTGCTTTAAAAATTCGTCGTCGGGATAAATGCTGTTTCTTTTCATTTCGGCGTCAAAGGCGGTTTTGCCTCTGGAAATATTTTCCGCCCGACATTCCCGTTTGAACCACGCTCTTATTTTGCCCTTTGCCTCATTGGTCTTGGCTATATCAAGCCAATGCCTGTTGGGTCCGTAATTGGGGCTGTTGGTGGTCATTACCTCCACAATATCCCCCGTTTTGAGCTGATAGTCAAAGGTCGCCATTCGTCCGCCGACCTTTGCGCCTGTCATTCGGTTTCCTACCTGCGTATGGATAGCGTAGGCAAAGTCTATTACGGTTGAGCCCAAGGGCAGTGTGACAACATCGCCTTTAGGAGTAAAGACGTAAACGTCGTCGGGAGCAAGGTCCACCTTCACCGCTTCCGCGATAAGCTCTACGTCGTCCGCCTCCTGCTGCTGATCCAGAATCTGCCTTATCCAGTCAAAGCGTTTTTCTCCCGCAACCTTTCCGCCAAGTCCCGCTTTATATTTCCAGTGGGCGGCAACACCGTACTGGGCGGTGTTGTGCATTTCCAGCGTGCGGATTTGCACCTCGAATGGTATTCCCTCGCGCCCTATAACGGTGGTGTGCAGTGACTGGTATCTGTTGGGCTTTGGGGTGGCTATATAGTCCTTGAAGCGGTAGGGTATGGGTCTGAACATATCGTGGACAATGCCAAGTACGTTATAGCACTCAACGATAGAGTGAACGATAACGCGCACCGCGTATATGTCGTATATTTCTTCAAGGTTTTTGCCCTTGACATACACTTTTTTATATATGCTGTAAATGCTTTTGACCCTGCCCTCCATAATGGGTGGGGGCTGTATATCGCTTATTCTTTCACCGATACGCTTTTTAATGGTCTCGATAAAGCTTTCGCCTTTATCTTTCTGAGCCGCCAGAGCGTTTTCCACTTCCTTGTAGCCGTAGGGGTCAAGGTAATAAAGGGCTACGTCCTCCATTTCCTCTTTTACGTCGTTCATACCCAGTCTGTGAGCGATAGGGGCGTAAAAGCTCATTGTTTCAAGGGAGGTTTTTCTTTGCTTTTCGGGAGGGCGGCAGGCTAAGGTTCTCATATTGTGCAGTCTGTCCGCAAGCTTTATGATTATTACGCGGATATCCTTGCTCATTGCCATAAGTATTTTGCGGATATTTTCGGCGTGCTGCTCCTCTTTGGTGTTCAAGGGCACCTGACCGATCTTGGTTACGCCGTCTACAAGCAGGGCTACGTCCTCGCCGAATTTTTTTCTCAGGGTGTCCAAGGTCACGCCCGTGTCCTCCACTACGTCGTGCAGCAGTGCGGCGCAAAGGGTGTCGGTGTCCATGCACATTTCCAAGAGAATGTAGGCTACCGCTACGGGGTGGCTTATATACGGCTCTCCGCTGGTGCGGGTCTGCCCTCTGTGGGCGTTTTCCGCAAACTCGTAGGCGGTGAGGATTTTTTCGGTGTCGTATTGCTTTTCGCCGGCGGTAATGCGGGCGGTGAGCATGTCGATGGTGTAGATCATTGGGGGTGCCTCCGTTTTCCTCAATCGGCGGAATGCCTTTTTAAAGCTTTACCTTAAGCGGTGTGTGCTTTTCGAAGCAAACTGACGATTGATTGGTTTTCTCAGTCAATAGAAATCAATTCATATTCCTTCATTCCGTATCCAAGCTTTGCCGCCGCATCGATCGTGTGCGTACCGTGTCTGGATTCCACTCTCTCTAAGAAATGGTCTCGTCCCGGGTCCTTTGATTGATAGATCAGATCCATACACGCCTGATCTAACGCAACCGGGTCAAGAGAAGATAAAATACCAATATCTTTCATACAAGGGTCTTCTGCTATGGCACAGCAGTCGCAGTCCACGGACAGGTTGCACATCATGTTGATAAAAGCCGTATTTCCCTTAAAATATTCCATGACGCTTCCTGCCGACTCCGC